>JAFNGF010000112.1:4268-4428 GCA_017885385.1 Planctomycetota bacterium | reverse complement strand
CGGTACATCAATCGTTCGTCTCGATTCCAAATGATCGTCCGTTCTCCAGAGGGACCCTCCACGATGATCATGGCAAACTGGTTTGTGGCATTGGGCTCGATCGTTACCGAAGAGACATCCACTTCCTCCTGTCGGATGGAATGGAGAGAGAATTGACCCA
>JAFNGF010000112.1:0-4190 GCA_017885385.1 Planctomycetota bacterium | reverse complement strand
ACTGAGAAAATCCACAGAGTTAAGGCCCATCCCCACTACCTCAAAAGGTTTGTCTTGAAGATGGAGGTCGAATCGCATGTTTTTCTTTTACAAAGTTTTTATTTATTTTTCAAGGTCTTCAAAAAACCAGTTCAGCGAAGAAAGGAAGAATTCCATTTTAAGGAAGGTATTCGGAGTCAGATAACGAAAAGGCTCAGCAGGCGCTATCAGCGACCTGCTGCACCCGCTTAGGTGGCGCTTTGCATGAACGCTACGATGACTTCATTCTTCCACCAGGGATCAGGCTTACGATTACGAGCGGAAGCATGCGGGACGTAGTAGCCGGCGAGACGAACCCTATCCCCCGGTTTCACTGTAACTCGAAGCGTTTCGCCTCGGTGAAGGACCAGATTGCGAATTACAGCCGCGTCGTTCACACACACCTCAACGACGTGGGCGACTTCGTTCTCCAATTCCGTAAGAAGTAGGGTGTTTGTGGCTTGCGGGATCTGAAGACTATCGACTTGGGGCTCATCCGGTGCTCCCGCCCACAACTCTCCCCAGTACGTGAGTGATGAATTAGGGGAGTGTTCGAGGAAGAGATGCGGGCAGCTTCCCGCTTCCCAAGATCGGTCGATCGTGTAGAGGTTGGAGAGATCTAGTTGATGAACCTCCTGCTCGCGTCGACTGCCGGCCCGCTCCAACAAGAATAAAATAGGCCAGAGCGACGGTCCAACCAATGCGAGTTGGTTGACTAGGTGAACTCCATCGCAATGAGAGGTCAATTGGACCTCTCCCGTCTGCACGTGTTCAGACACAGTTCCAGACACTCTCAAAGGCTCGCCGCCAATCGGTCCGAGTACCGCAGCGATTGGAATGATGATGGTCCCCTCCGGTGGTAGAGACATTCGCGGGAGAGCGAGGTCCTCGACTCTCCGAGGCTCACGAGCTCGAAACGGGCGGAATCCAATCCCGGCTGGTTGTTCTGCTTCGCATCTCAGAGCCTCAAGCCGGATTGGTTGTTCTGTGAGGTTGGTGGCGGCCATATACACGCCCCATAGCGGCCGTAGGCGGTAGATCTCCTGGAAACAACGCCGGCCACACACCTCGTCGTAGGCGAATGCTTCCGAGATCTCAGTCTCAGGGACGCCGGCTTCCAGCAGCAAGGCCGTAACTGAATCCTTCGAGGCGAGTCGGCTCAACAGTTCCTCCCGGGAGGGGATTCTAGAAGCTTCGAAGTACGGAAAGAGATTGAAACTAGAGCGGTCAAAAACACGGACACCGGGATGGGCACGCTCATATGCATCCCGGCCTTCGAAGGCGTCACCCCACACGTGCGACGAACGATAGGCTTCCGGGTGCTGCCGAACGATCAAGGATAAGAAATCACCGACGATCGTCTTCGCAAGTAGAGGCGAATTGACTGGTATTTGCGTAAGCGCTCCTTCAACAATCTCGCGCAGTGCGGAGAAGCTCTTGCAGACGAGGTAGCGGCAATACAACCAGTCCTCGTCATAAGGTGCTTCAATGTGGTTCATCAGAACGGCTGTGTGCCAGAAATCGCGTGCGAGTCGGAGCTCATCGACAGAGAATTTTGTCCCTCGTGGGTGCTCCTGGTTGTAATGTCCGGCGTCGGCGTGGCAGTCGAAACAGAGGGCGATGGCGTTGTCGGCGGTGTCGGCTCCACCTTTCGAGACCGGGACAATATGATGAACCTCGACCTTTACGCCCCTGTAGCGGTGGCACACGCAGCAATGACGTGCGGCAGCAACCAACGCTTCGGTTCGAACCTCTTTGCTAAAGGCCATGTCTTGTTTGGCCACCTAACGAGTCTGTAGAAAAACCCCCTCACTACGATTAAGGGATGATTTTCGGCGGGCTCTTGACCTCTCCCCAGCATGAGATCGTCGTATAGAGAGCATCCTGAGAGGTTGCATTTTCTTCCAACTCGCCGGACTCGCGCGAGATTGACTTTTTCCACAGGCTCAACGGCTGAACACTGAGGGGCGCGAGCGGAGCGTAGCGAGCGTCCCGCTCCAGTGCGTTGTTGGGCTGCGTCAAGTTCCTCTGTCAAGAGCCTTCAGATACTTTCCTGTCTTCTCGTAGGCTGAACGTATCGGTTCCTCGTATTCCTTGAAGAGATCGTTGAATACGGCATCAGCTTTGAACTGATTGAGGCCCATCGTTCTGGGGTTTAGGTACGTAATCGAACCCTTCGCATAAGAACAGCGAACATGATCAATAAAGAGGTCTCGCGCAAATCCCTGGGTTCTTTTGCTCGCGTCCTTGAACGCATGAAACGACACGCCTTCATTAGCCTGGTAGAACCACTCGTAATACCTACCGCATGGATCTGTCGAGGTTGTGGTCAGTAACGGCGTGTAGCGACGGTAAAAGCAATCCATTTCCCGACTCGTATTCTTTACTACGACTGCAAAGAGAAAGACTGGGATGCCGAGCCCTTTCCAATAGTTGAGCGTTTTGGCGTCAATCTTCAGCTTAGGATTACGGATTTGATACCGCTTCAGACCGTTATGGGTCGTGTGAATATCGACAAACTTGGGCGTCGCGTTTTTTTCTGCAAAAGTCTTGACCTGAACCGCAAACAAAATGCCAGTTGGCTTATCGCCATAGGTCCACTCACAAATGTAATCAATGCCGATGTCCTTTGAACCAACAATGCGGTGGGGTAGGGCGTGATCTGACAACAAGAGCTCAAAGAACGCTTCTCCCTTTATTCCCGTTCTTGCCTGAATTGTGTACCGCTTGTAATCGTCAAAATTCATGATTGTCCGTGGCCAGTGATTGCAGCCCAACGGCAACGAGCTAACCTGCGAGCGAAGCGAGTCAAGGTTCAGCGAATTGTTAGCTGCTGATGCTGATCATAAACTGTATGATGTCACTTACAGGAATAGCCGCATGATACGGCAGATTAAAAACAGCTTCTTCATTTGGCTTTTCAAAAAATTCTTGAGTTACCATCCCAACAACCATACCCAATAAATTCAATACCGGGCCTCCGCTATTTCCTGGTGCTGTCTTAGCGGAGATAATATAAAAGTCGTTATGGTAATAATCTTGCACCAGAGCGTTTATTTCCCCCTTGTGGACAAGTTGGAAACTATCTTTCGTCATAGGAACTCTTGGATACCCGAGGGTAATAATTTCATCAAGCAGATTACCAGATGGGTAAAAAGACAGTACATTACATCCAAAATCATCATATAGCTCAATAGCGGCTATATCCTTATTCTGTGAGCAATAAATTTGCCCGTGAGGTACGATGTTGTTATCGGAATCCAAAACTTTCAGCATGGCCTCATGTTCGGCCACATGTTTGTTCGTAATCAGCCATGGCTTTAAGCCGTTTTCACATCTCGCAACAAAACCTGTCCCAATTGATTCACCTTTAGGAGTTTGCACTACTACTTTGAGAACCAATTTAGCATACTTATTTGCAATATAGCCAAAGCCATGTATGAGGTTATCTAATGCGTTGTTGTGTTTTAAAAATCGTACATAACCTTCATTGACTGAAAATGTTTTATCATTTCCGGTATATATAAACGACTGCTCGGACAAAACACCTTTCTTGCATAGTAAATCTAATACCTCATATACCACCTGTATGGGTATGCCTTTTTTTTGCGCTTTTTCTTCAAAATAATGCAGGAAATCATTAACTGAAAGAGATCCCATTCCTAGAAGTACTTTATGGTTTGGATTATTCTTCGCCAGTGAATAGTCCTTGCACTTTTCCGCTATATCCGCAAACATCTGCAAATTTGTAGCCTTGGAAGTAAAAAAGTTAATTACATCATCAGCAATTTCTTTGTGCTGTTGAAGCAGTAATTTTATAAACATATTTTGCTCCAAATATTTAATCAGCTAACTTATTTTTTAAGCTGATTCTATATATGTTTTCATATTATAGTCAATAAAGAGGGCTTGTCAACGAAGAATTCCTGATTTGTTGTTGAAAATCGACTCAATTGTCAAAAAAGGAAAAAGGGGACGGGTTGTTCTATTTAAAGGATGTCCGCAGCGACAGATAACACATTGCAAAAACTTACGTCCAAACCTTTTGGCTTCTTTTGCAACGGAATCGTTATCTGAAATGTGCCGCGAAGGGGAAAAACAGAGGTCTTATATCATATCGTCCAAATTCCGGGAGCCATGAACAACGCGATGAATTTCAACGGTTTTGCCAC
>JAFNGF010000111.1:10318-12857 GCA_017885385.1 Planctomycetota bacterium | reverse complement strand
TTTCTGCATCCCAGTTCTGCGGCCGGAAAGCACGAGCACCCAGGCGAGCAGACTCTCGCACAAGAGACTGCGTGGTGGACGTGCTCGATGCATCCTCAGATTCGTCAGCCCAAGCCAGGCAAATGCCCGATTTGCTTTATGGATTTGATTCCGGTAGCCGCAGCGCAGGCCGAAGTTGGCCCGAGAGAAATCTCATTTTCAGAAGAAGCCATCAAGCTGATGGAAGTTGAGACCTCCCCGGTGGAGAGAAAATATATTACCGCCGAGATTCGAATGGTTGGCAAGGTGGACTATGACGAGACCAGAGTCAAAAATATCACCGCGTGGGTAGCCGGTAGAATTGACCGGCTGTATGTGGATTTCACCGGCATCACCGTTAATAAAGGCGACCACACGGTGGAGATCTACAGCCCGGAGCTAATCAGCGCCCAGGCTGAACTTCTTGCAGCTCTGCAGGCTGCTGCGGGCATCAAACCCGAATCTTCTGATCTTATGAAAAGCACTACCTCTGCCACCTTAGAGGCAGCCAGAGAAAAACTTCGCCTGCTCGGACTTGGCAAAGACCAAGTCGATAAGATCGAAAGTTCCGGCAAAACTCTTACCCATATAACCATCTATTCGCCTATGGGCGGCATAGTCATCCAGAAGCACGCCACCGAAGGCACGTATGTCAGCACAGGTACGCCTATTTACACTGTCGCAGACCTGTCGCGGCTGTGGGTCAAACTGGATGCGTACGAATCTGATTTGGTCTGGATTCGATATGGCCAAGAGGTGGAATTCACCACAGAAGCCTATCCCGGCGAAGTCTTCAAAGGCAGGATAAGCTTCATCGACCCAATTCTCAATGACAAGACCAGGACTGTCAAGGTGCGAGTGGACGTCGACAACCCACAAGGCAAGTTGAAGCCGGAGATGTTCGCACGTGCCATCGTCCGTTCCGGACTTGCCAAAGGCGGAAAGGTTATGGCTCCAGAAATGGCCGGCAAGTGGATTTGCCCGATGCATCCATCGGTGGTTAAAGACCAGGCCGGCAGTTGTGACATTTGTGGCATGGACTTGGTGACTACCGAATCGCTCGGTTACGTTAAAGCGGAGACCTCCGAGCAGGGGCCACTGGTCATTCCGGCCTCCGCTCCTTTGATTACAGGAACCCGCGCGGTCGTTTACGTTCGGCTGCCCGATAAGAAAAAACCAACCTTTCAAGGACGGGAAATAGTGCTTGGCCCACGAGCAGGCGATTATTACATCGTTCAGTCCGGATTAGCCGAAGGCGAAATCATCGTAACCAACGGAAACTTCAAGATTGATTCGGCCCTGCAGATTCAGGCAAAACCGAGCATGATGAATCCGGAAGGCGGCGTTGCTCCAATGGGGCATCAGCACGGAGCCGGCCAGATGAAACAGGAAATAGAAAGGTCTGATGTGGAATCCAAGAACCATAAGCATTGAAAGGGCAGAAAAATGAAGACGAAACTGTTAATAATGTTAGCAACGGTCGCGGGTTTGGCGGCAGTGATTACGCTGCTCGGCTGCAAGAAGAAAGAAGAGCCGGCTGCGCCGCCGAAAACGCAAACGATGGAAGAGATGACCAAGAAGGTGGCTACGACAGCAGAAGAGATGAAAGAGACAGCCACTAAGGCAGCAGAAGAAGTAAAAAAGACGGCAAAGGAAGCTGCGGTTGAAATCGAGCAGACGATGTGTCCCATAATGGACGGCAACAAAATCGACAAAAACGTTTTTGTCGAATACAAAGGCAAGAAGGTTTATTTCTGCTGCGCTCAGTGCAAGGCAAATTTCGAGGCGGACCCGGAAAAGTACATTGCCAAGCTGCCGCAGTTCAAACAATAGTCCGGCTGCTTAGAAAAAAACGATCCTGAATTCCGACTGTCGCCGACGCGACAAAGCTATGGCGACGGCGCGAGGTGCTGAATGCGATGGATGAGATGAAAGGACAACAACCATCGTTCATGGATAAGGTGATACGCTTTTGCTTGGAGAACAAGCTGGTAGTGGTTTTGCTTATCATGTTCTTCATTGGCTGGGGCGTGATGGTTGCACCGTTCGACTGGGAGTTGGGATTTTGGCCGAGGAACCCGGTAGCGGTGGATGCGATACCCGATATAGGCGAGAACCAACAGATAGTGTTTACGGACTGGCCGGGGAGAAGCCCGCAGGACGTGGAAGACCAGATAACATATCCGCTGACGACGTCTTTATTGGGTGTGCCTGGAGTGAAGACAATCCGCAGCATTTCGATGTTCGGCTTTTCGAGCATATACGTTATTTTCACTGAGAAGGAGGACTTCTACTGGACGCGGAGCCGAGTGCTGGAGAAGCTGAATTCGCTGCCGAGCGGGGTGCTACCTGCGGGGGTGATGCCGATGTTAGGGCCGGATGCGACGGCGCTGGGACAGGTATTCTGGTACACTCTCGAGGGCAGGGATAAGCAAGGCAGGCCTACGGGGGGATGGGACCTGGATGAGCTCAGGAGCATACAGGACTGGCAGGTTCGGTATGCGCTTCTGAGCGCTGAGGG
>JAFNGF010000111.1:0-10313 GCA_017885385.1 Planctomycetota bacterium | reverse complement strand
GCGCGGACGATAGAGATTAACAGGGCGGAGTACGTCATACGCGGGCTGGGCTTCATCAAGAACCTCGGGGACATAGAAAATAGCGTAATAAAGGTAAATGATAATGTCCCCGTGTACGTTAAGGACGTGGCTCACGTTTCGTATGGGCCTGCACTGCGGCGAGGGGCACTGGACAAAGGCGGTGCCGAGGCGGTTGGTGGCGTGGTGGTGGTGCGTTACGGATACAATCCACTGGCGGCCATCAAGAACGTCAAGAAGGAGATAGAGCAAGTATCACCAGGGCTGCCGAGCAAGATGCTGGCTGACGGGACTGTGTCGAAGGTTGCGATTGTGCCGTTTTACGACAGGACGGGTCTTATTTACGAGACATTAGGAACACTTGAGACGGCGATTACGGAGGAAATTCTTATCACGATACTCGTTGTCGTCGTTATGGTGATGCACCTTCGCAGCTCGGTTTTGATAAGCGGGCTATTGCCATTGGCGGTGCTGATATGCTTTATCGCGATGAAGACGTTCCGAGTGGACGCGAACATTGTGGCGTTATCGGGAATTGCGATAGCCATAGGCACAATGGTGGATATGGGGATAATCATCTGCGAGAACATACTGAACCATTTAGACGAATGCGGGCCGGAAGATAACAGACTTGAGGCGGTGTACAGGGCGGCCAGCGAGGTTGGCAGCGCGATTCTGACGGCGGTTTCGACTACGGTGGTGAGCTTTCTGCCGGTGTTTACGATGACAGGCGCGGAAGGGAAGCTGTTTAAGCCACTTGCCTGGACAAAGACGTTCTGCCTCATCGCCTCAATAATAGTGGCGTTGACGATAATTCCGCCGGCGGCGCACGTTTTGTTTACCAGAGGCAGCAGTCTGAAGAAGGCTGGCAGGAAAATATTGGGTGTGGTGCTGCTTGGGTGCGGCGTTGCGACGTGGATATTGTTTGCGTGGTGGGCGGCGCTAATTGTTATTGCGATAGGCGCGTATCATCTGTTTCATGAGCAGTTGCCGGCAAAGACAATCGGGTGGGGGCCGAAGGCGGCGAATATCGCGGCGCTGATTTTTGTAGGGATAATTCTGACGGAGCACTGGATTCCATTAGGCGTGGACAAGGGGGTAGCGAGGAATCTTGTGTTTGTATTTGTGCTCATAGGCGGATGGCTTCTGTTCTTTAAAATTTTCCAGAACCATTATCCGGCGATTCTGGCGTGGTGTCTGCGGCACAAGCTGACGTTTTTGTCGCTGCCGGTTTTGATTATCGTGCTGGGCGGGCTGATATGGTCAGGGCTTGGCAAGGAATTTATGCCGCCTTTGGACGAGGGGTCTTTTCTGTATATGCCGACAACTATGCCTCACGCGTCGATAGGCGAGGCGCTGGATATTGTGACAAAGCAGGATGAGGCCTTTCAGTCGATACCGGAGGTCGAACTGGTTGTTGGCAAGATAGGCAGGGCGGAGACGGCTCTGGACCCAGCGCCTGTGAGTATGATTGAGACGGTTATCAATTACAAGCCGGAGTATATTCTGGATAAAGACGGCAGGCGGGTGCGGTTCAAATACGACAGCAAGTCAAAGGATTTTGTGCGAGATTCAAGCGGTAATCTGATACCTGATGAGAACGGTAGGCCTTATCGGCAGTGGCGTGAGCACATCAAGAGCCCCGACGACATTTGGGACGAGATTGTCAAGGCGGGACAAATACCGGGGACGACCGGCGCGCCAAAATTACAGCCGATAGCGGCGCGTGTGGTTATGCTGCAAAGCGGGATGCGGGCGCCGATGGGCGTCAAAGTCAAAGGGCCGGACTTGAAGACGATTGAGAAGTTCGGGCTTGAGCTGGAGCGGCTATTGAAGGATGTGCCGAGCGTTGAAGCCGAGGCGGTAATCGCCGACCGTGTCGTGGGGACGCCATATATAGAGATAGACATCGATCGCGGAGCAATTGCGAGATACGGCATCAGTATCCAGATGGTACAGGACGTAATTGAGGTGGCGATCGGCGGTGTAAGCATCACGACAACCGTGGAGGGAAGAGAGCGTTATCCGGTGCGAGTAAGATATTTGCGGGAGCTGCGTGACCAGATAGAGACGCTTGGTAAGATTTTGGTGCCGGCGATGGACGATGCTCAGATACCACTCATCCAACTGGCGAAGATTCGATATGTACCCGGGCCGCAGATGATAAAGAGCGAAGACACGTTTTTGACCAGCTACGTTTTGTTAGACAAGAAGCCCAAATTCGCGGAAGTGGACGTGGTTGAGCAGTGCCAGAAATATCTCAAGGATAAGATCGCGGCAGGCGAGCTGGTTGTGCCGCCTGGCGTCAGCTATGCGTTTGCGGGCAGTTACGAGAGCCAGATACGGGCACAGAAGACACTTATGGTGGTGGTGCCGCTGGCGCTATTTATCATATTTATGATTTTGTATCTGCAGTTCAAGTCGGTGATCACGACGTTTATGGTGTTTTCGGGCATCATTGTAGCGTGGGGCGGCGGATTTTTGATGATTTGGGCGTATGCTCAGCCGTGGTTTTTAGATTTCAGCGTCTTCGGCGTGAATATGAGAGAGCTATTCCAGGTGCATACGATAAATTTGAGCGTTGCGATTTGGGTGGGATTCTTGGCGTTATTTGGGATCGCCTCCGATGACGGCGTTGTGATGTGCACATATCTGGAACAATCGTTCGGCAAATTAAAGCCGACGACAGTGAAGGAAGTTCACGAAGCAGTTATCAGGGCAGGGACGCGGCGGATTCGGCCTTGTTTAATGACGACGGCTACGACAATACTGGCACTGTTGCCGGTGTTGACAAGCACAGGGCGGGGCAGCGATATTATGGTGCCGATGGCAATACCATCTTTTGGCGGAATGACAATTGAGATACTTACAATGCTTATCGTGCCGGTCTTGTACTGCTGGATAAAAGAGACCAAAGCTCGGTAGAATGCGCTCGACCCAACCGAGCTATACGAGGTCTGCACGCCGTGCAAATCGGCGCTATCAGGCGTGAGAATAAAGATAGGGCTGGGACATGCGGAGGAGAGGAGGGAAAGATTTGCCCCAGCCCTTAGTTGCCGGTGTTCATACGTTTACTACGCTGCCCGAAACCGGATGTTCGCTGAAAATCCGGCAGGAAAATACCCAGATAAAAGTGCAGTTCCGTAGCTTCCTAAGATACTGCTGCAAAAGACTTTACGTCAATTTCAAAAAAACGAGGTCTTTTTAAGAGCCGATTGAGCTTTGCCTCGGGCCATTGCCTGATGTTTAGCCATCTCCGGTAGGGCGATGACTTTGGGAATATATGGAAGAGACTACGGCGGGAGTGATGGCCAATCAAAGTTTCTTGTGCAAAGGTGGAGGTGCTCGCGCTGCAGATTCGGCAAGCTCCGTCAGCAGCTCACCACCTGCAGATTCACAAGTGTCGTTTCGCTCCCCACGCTTATTCCGGGCTGGAGACAGTGACAAATAAGAAAGCCATCAGTGTATGAACAATGATGGCTTTCTGGTAACTTGAAGTTATCAGGTCCTTACTTTTTCTTCTTCGCCGGTTTTTTCTTGGCTACTTTCTTCTTAGCTTTCTTTGCCATTCTCAGTACCTCCATGTTAGATTAAGACATTTGATAGGCCGGCCTGTATCCGTGGCCATACTTTTCATTGCATATTTTGAATAGCCGCAAATAATTTTGCAACAAAAAAATTAAAAAACTTTTCGATCATAAAATTGGCCCATCTTGGGTAGCAGCGCTTTACGCGAGCCTCACCGATGGAACCTGCTTGTTGTTGTGACATCATCCTGATGTGTATGAGTGCAATTCTCTGCCCCTATGCGGATAAGTCACTATATCTCCGGCAGGACTTCAACCTGATTCAGACAAATGCGAGATACATACGCAGTGCAGCGCATAATGCAATCGACAGGCACCCCGCCAAGGATTTTTATTGAGCGTAAAGCGTTGGATTTAGTATAAACTGTGAGTGCTGATGTAGGAAGGATGCGATAAGTTTGCCAGAGAGAAAGGGATTGAGGATGGGCTACGCGAAACTAACGACTTGTCTGTTGATTGTTCTGAGTGGCTGCGCCGGTTTTGGTCCACCCCACACTGCTCAGATACCGGTTGTCAACGCGTATCATGGTGTCCAGGTTAGCGATCCGTACCAGTGGCTTGAAGACTGGGATGATGGGCGGGTGCAATCCTGGAGCAGCCGGCAGAATACCTACGCTCGAAATGTGCTGGACAAGCTACCCTATGTCAAAGAGCTTCGCGAACGAGTCACTGAAATTATGACCGCCGAATCTGTAAGTTATTACTCGCTCTCCTGGCGTAAAGGAACGCTTTTCGCTATGAAGCGGCAGCCGCCACGGCAGCAGCCGCTATTGGTGACTATGCCGTCAGCACAACAGCCGCAGTCTGAGCGAGTCATTGTTGACCCAACCAAGATTGATCCCAGTGGTGTAACATCAATCGACTGGTACGTGCCATCTCTAGATGGCAGTCTGGTTGCAGTTTCGCTTTCAGTGGGTGGGTCAGAAAGTGGAGATGTGCATATCTATGAGACAGCAACCGGCAAGGAACTTGATGAGATTATTCTACGCGTAAATGGGGGCACCGCTGGTGGCGATGTTGCCTGGACGCCAGATGGGTCGGGTCTGTACTACACCCGTTATCCGCGGCTGGGAGAACGCCCTCAAGAGGACGTGGACTTCTATCAGCAGGTCTGGTTTCACAAAATAGGGACCCCATCTGATCAGGACCATTACCAGATTGGTAAGGACTTCCCCCGCACAGCGGAAATTAGTCTCGAAACGCACGTAGGTTCCGGCCGTGTGCTGGCAACTGTCCAGTATGGCGACAGCGGTCGTTTCGCACACTATGTGCGTCTGCCGGACGGACAGTGGCAGCAGATAACCGACTACGATGACCAGATAGTCCAGGCGATATTTGGCGGCGATACGTTGTTTCTGATTTCCCGTGCTGATGCGCCCAGGGGCAAGATACTAAGGCTATCTTTAGCGAACCCTTCCTTGGAGAACGCAGAGGCCATTATCCAAGAAGGAGCCGACACGATTGTGTCGGCTTTTCCTGGCGCGGCGATGGTGGCTACGCAGACAGTTCTGTATGTCACATATCAACTTGGTGGGCCGTCTGAAGTGCGTGTCTTTGACTACGATGGACGTCAGTGGCCCGGGCCGAAGTTTTTGCCAGTATCCAGCGTAGGGCAAATTGTCGCGGTGGACAACGACGATGTTCTCTACTGCAACTACTCATATACAGATGCCCCTGCCTGGTATCGATTCTGCCCTGATGAAGGGACAACCACCAAGACAGCCCTTGTCACCCAGTCCCCTGTTAGTTTCTCTGACTGCGAGGTAGTCCGCGAATACGCATCTTCCAAAGATGGGACGCAAGTACCCATTAACATAATTCGCCGCAAGGGCGTCAAATTAGATGGCTCAAATCCAGTTTTGCTTACCGGCTATGGCGGGTATGGCATCAGCATAACACCCAATTTCAGTGCCTTGCAGCGTGTTTGGATTGACCAGGGAGGCGTTTGTGCACAAGCCAATCTCCGCGGCGGAGGCGAATTTGGGGAGCAATGGCATAAGCAGGGCATGCTTACCCAAAAACAGAATGTCTTTGACGATTTTTCCGCCGCCATGCGGCACCTGATTGATGCTGGCTACACAACGCCTGATAGACTGGCAATCATGGGCGGCAGTAATGGCGGATTGCTCATGGGTGCTATGATCACCCAGCAGCCAAAGTTGTGCAGAGCCGTAGTTTCCTTTGTCGGCATATACGACATGCTCCGGGTGGAGCTTACGCCTAATGGGCAGTTCAATATTCCTGAATTCGGTACTGTGAAGGACCTTGAACAGTTTCGTGCACTTTTGGCATATTCGCCTTACCATAACGTCAGGGATGGTACGCCTTATCCGGCCGTGTTGTTTCTTACCGGCGCCAACGACCCTCGTGTTGATCCGATGCACTCCCGCAAAATGACTGCTCGCCTGCAGGCGGCAACTTCCTCGGGTCAGCCTATTCTATTGCGAACCAGTTCTGATACGGGCCACGGTCTTGCTACGCCGTTAAGTGAGCAGATTGCCGAGAGCGTCTACTGGCATGCCTTCTTGCTGCATGAGCTTGGCTTAGAATACGGTCGGCCAAAGTCTCAATCAGAGTGACTCTGCAGGTAGATTGCCAGACTTGTTCCGAGCGAAGTCGAGGAATCCTTGTTCCGAGCGGAGTGGAGGAATCCGCCGGCGAATTATTGGCGCGCCTCTCGCGGGGCCAGACCCCTCGACCGGGCTCGGGGCAGGCGTACACCCAGTTTTCTAATACCCTATTGCGCAGCCGTCCTTGCGCGGGTCGGAGCCGCCAAAATAGCGTCGTGGGTTGGACTGCCTCCAGATTCCCTGATAGCCGCCGAATGAGCCTACGCCGGGTTTTATCCTGTGGCCCATATAGGCAAGCTTCAGTTTGACATCCTCGGAAATGCCTCTTTCAAAACCCACCGAGCCGCCGTCGACCATTTTGCGACCCGTTGGCGTCGAACTTTCGGAATGTTGCACGCGCGGCTGTTCACCCGCCTGCTGCGGTGACATCCCGAAATCAATTGTGTTCATCAGCACCTGCACGTGGCCTTGTGGCTGAAAGTCGCCGCCCATTACGCCAAATGAAAAGACCGGCTCCCCGGCCTGGGTCACGAAGGCAGGTATAATCGTATGGAAGGGCCGTTTGTGCGGCTCCAGCTTATTGAGGTGCTCCGGATCGAGACAGAATAGTTGTCCGCGATTCTGAAGACAAAAGCCAAGCCCGTCCGGCACAAAACCCGAACCCCAGGCGTAATAAATGCTCTGGATGAGGGAGACCATATTGCCCTCTTTGTCCGCGGCGGTCAGATAAATCGTCTCGGATGAGCCTTTGAGCCTGCCGCCTGCTACACTCTGAGCGGCGCGTTTGGGATCAATTAACTTCGCTTGCTGCCGGGCGTAGTCTTTACTGATAAGCTGTTTCAGCGGAACATCGGCGAAATCCATATCCGCATAGTAGACGGCACGATCTTCAAAGGCTAATTTTTTTGCTTCTATGAAAAGGTGCAGATGCTCCGCAGAGTTAGGTTCCATAGAGCCGACGTCGAATTGCTCCAGCATGTTCAGCATTTGCAGAGCGGCGATTCCTTGACCATTGGGCGGCAGCTCCCAGACGTCGTAGCCGCGATAGTTCGTGCCGACCGGATCGATCCAGTTGGCGATGTGCTCACGAAAGTCACGCATCGAAAACCGGCCGCCGTGCTGCTGCGAGAGCTTGACGATCCTCTCGGCAATTTCTCCCTGATAGAAAGATTCCGGACCATCACGAGCAATGATCTCGAAAAAGCGGGCTATGTCCGGATTTTTGAAGACGTCTCCGAAACGCACCGTTTTGCCGTCGGGCGTAAAAGTCTTGGCCAAGGCAGGATTTCCTATCGAGCCGAACGACCAGGAAGTAGCGATGATGGGCGAGACCGGGAACCCTTCGCGCGCGTAAAAAATCGCCGGCTCCAAATCCTGGGCTAAACTCAGTCTTCCCATTTTTTTCTGTAATGCCGCCCATCCGCTGACGCAGCCCGGCACGCTCCAAGATAACGGGCTATAGGCGGCAATCTCCTTAAGTCCGAGTGCCTGCGCCTGCTGGATAGTCCAATCGTACGGCGACCGGCCGCTCGCGTTGAGGCCGAAAAGCCTTCGCTCCTTCTCGTTCCAGACGATGGCAAAGAGGTCGCCGCCCGGCCCGCACATCATCGGCTCGACCACGCTGAGCATGGCGTTGGCGCAAATGGCTGCATCTATCGCGTTGCCGCCCCCCTTTAGGATGTCGACGCCGGCGAAACTCGCCAGAGGCTGACTCGAACAGACAATTCCGTTCTGACAGACGACTGTGGAGCGGTTTTGATTTCTGTTCTGCTCCATACTATCATCAATACGTACACTGCCACGCCCGGCACTTGCGTCGCGTCCTTTGCCGAACGATAAATTGCCGCCAAGAAGTGTCGATGTGCACACGCTGCCGGTAAGCTTCAGAAAAGATCGCCGTTCCATAGTCTTGCCTTCCTGTTTGGTCCAAAACGCTCGCCCACGCCAACTAGTCTGGTGCTATCTGGCTTATTTTGCCTTGGGAGAGTATTTTACCTTGGACAGCCGGCAGGTCAAGGTTTGCCAGGTGCTGACGCTTCTGGCTCTGACTAGCTGCGGACGCCCATTTTCATTTGCGTTTCCAATAATTCCGCCGTAAGCTAAGGCTGCAGCTTGTGTAGTGGCACGGCCATCTTGGCCGTGTTTTTCACGGGCTGGAAGCCCGTGCCACGTAAATTGGAGGAAAGCAAAAGTGGGCGGAAAAGATTTCGCCCGTCGTGACTTCCTGAAGTTGGCAGGTCTGGCAGTTGCGGGTCTTTGGGCCGGTCAAGCAGGGTCTGCCTTTGGCGCATCTGCCCGCGATAGGCTCAATTTCATCCTTATCCTGATTGATGACATGGGCTGGATGGACGCCGGCTGCTACGGCAGCAAATTCTACCAGACGCCGAATATCGACAGACTCGCCGCTGAGGGCATGCGGTTTACCGACGGCTACGCAGCCTGTGCGGTCTGCTCTCCCACCCGTGCCGCTATCATGACGGGGCGGTATCCTGCCCGGCTGGGCGTCACCGACTGGATTCGTTCGCGCTTTCAGGGCGGCAAAATCCCGCCAGATAAGAAAAATCCCAGTGGATATGTCGGCGATAAAAATAAAAAACTTCTGTGCCCGGAGAACGCATTGTGGATGGAGCTCGCGGAGATTACCATCGCTGAAGCGCTCAAGCCGGCGGGATACACCTGCTGCCATATCGGCAAGTGGCATCTAGGCGCGGACGACTGGTATCCGGATAAGCAGGGCTTTGATTTCAATATCGGCGGCTGTGACTTCGGACAGCCACCCAGCTATTTCGATCCGTATTTTCGAGAAGGACAGGGACAAATCCCGACACTGCCGGGCCGCCGAGAAGGTGAGTATCTGACCGACCGTGAGGCAGACGAGGCAGTTGGATTTATCCGCCGGCACAAAGATGAGCCGTTCTTTCTTTATATGGCTCACTACGCGGTTCATACACCCATCCAGGCCAAGGAAAAGCTAATAGAAAAGTACCGCGGGAGACCTTTGTTCGGGCAGAAAAACCCCGCGTATGCGGCGATGGTGGAGAGCGTGGACGACGCCGTGGGCAAAATTATGGCCGAGCTGGATGAGCTTAATCTATCCGAAAGGACGGTCATTATTTTCACCAGCGATAACGGCGGCTTGCTGAATGTGACCAACAACGCTCCGCTACGAGCGGGCAAAGGATACCCGTATGAAGGCGGCATCCGTGAGCCGGTCATTATTCGCTGGCCAAAAATTGTAAAAGCGGGCGCCGTCAGTCACGAGCCGGTGACAAGCGTCGATTATTTCCCGACCATTTGCCAGTTGGCCGGTGTCCCCTTGCCCCGTGACCGTGTCATCGACGGCGTATCGCTCGTAGAGCATCTAAAATCAAACGCCGCCAAACCGCTTGGCCGCGATGCAATCTACTGGCACTTTCCGCACTATCGCGGCGACGTTGTTCCCTATAGCATTATCCGGGCAGGCGATTGGAAGCTGATCAAGCGTTACGAGGGCCCCGCTGACGGCGGGTTCGAACTGTTCAATCTAAAGGATGACCTGTCGGAGCAAAACGAGCTTTCTGAAAAGATGCCGGAAAAGGTCCGCCGGCTTGACGCGAAATTGACCGACTGGCTCAAGACTACAAACGCAAAACTGCCCATCCCGAATCCGCAGTACAACGCGAGCGTCAAACCATCAGATAAAGGCAGAGGGCAGGCAAAAGGGGTGAGTTATGAATCGGCGTGATTTCCTAAGAACTGTAGGACTCGGGGCAGCAGCGGCGATGGCCAAAACGCTGCCGGCGGCTCAGTCAGAAAACGATAGGCCCAATATTCTGTGGATACTTTCCGAGGACATCAGTCCGGATCTGAGCTGCTACGGCGCACCGCTGGTAGAGACTCCGAACCTCGATGAGCTGGCCCGTCAGGGCATCAGGTACACCAACACATTTACCACCGGCCCGGTATGCTCGCCCAGCAGATCTGCAATGATTACCGGGATGTATCAGACCTCAATCGGAGCCCACCATCATCGCAGTCACCGCGAGGATGGATATACTTTGCCCGAACCGGTCCGGTTGATCACCGATTATTTTCGCCAGGCGGGATATTTCACAACCAATGTCACCACCGCCGCTCCGGGCGTGCAAGGCTCAGGCAA
>JAFNGF010000110.1:536-5927 GCA_017885385.1 Planctomycetota bacterium | reverse complement strand
ACCACTATCTTGGCAAAGAAACCGTTCAAAATATCTTGATGTTTCGGTTCGCCAACACGATTTTTGAAGCCGTCTGGAACCGTAACTACATCGACAGCGTGCAGATTACGGCAGCTGAGACAGTTGGAGTTGAACACCGGGCGAGCTATTACGATAAAACAGGATCGCTGCGGGATATGTTCCAAAGCCATATACTGCAAATGCTCGCCTTGGTGGCGATGGAGCCGCCGGCCTCATTCGAGGCCGACCGGATTCGCGACGAGAAAATCAAGCTTCTGCGTTCGATTCGTCCGTTCAATCTTGACCGATTGGGTCCTGAGCCCGCGAAGGACTCTATTGTGCGAGGTCAATATGGGCCGGGGACAATAAACGGACAGGAGGTCGTCGGCTATCGAGCTGAACCGGGCGTAGACCCTCCGTCCAAAACTGAGACTTTCGTCGCGGCCAGACTCTTTATAGATAATTGGCGCTGGAGGAACGTGCCTTTCTATCTGCGAACCGGCAAGAGACTTGCCGGGAAGGATACGGAGATCGCTATTTTCTTCAAAAACGTGCCGCATTCCATATTCGACTCGGCAGGGTTGGAAGATATTCCGCCCAACGTTATTGTCTTACAGATTCAGCCGGAGGAAGGAATGTCCCTCAGTTTTCAGGCCAAGCGTCCCGGCTCAAAAATCTGCATGAGCACGCTAAATATGGATTTTAAGTACAAAAGCGTTTTCCTGGCTGATATGCCGGAAGCGTATCAGAGGCTGCTTCTGGATTGTATGGTCGGGGACCAGACGCTCTTTACCAGATACGACGATGTGGAGGTCTCCTGGCGACTGCTGACGCCCGTGCTTGAGGCCTGGCAAAAGGATGATTCCGCGCCCTATATCTATGCCGCCGGCAGTGACAGCTTTCCGCAGGCCGATGCCCTTATCGAATCCGACGGCCGCAAGTGGCGAAAGATTTCGCAAATCTGACCTGAATTGTTCGCGGCTACCCACGAAAGGAAACGCTTGGGTGTGCAAAATGCTTCAACGCCTGGAGATTAGAAGACGAAGCCGAAGGGTCTCGAACCCTCAACCTCCGATCGACAGTCCGATGCTCTAACCAATTGAGCTACGGCCCCGACTTTACAAGGCCCAATTCCAACTTCCAGACAGCGGCGGCGTCAACTATTCGCAGGCCAAAACAAGTTTCTCTGTAGAGGCCGATTATCTTTTTGCCGGCCTCAACGGGCAAGACCGATCCAGACATAGTCCAATCCAGCCGGCTGAAGCTTCCTGCTCCGGCGAAGCACTTCCGGCTCCGGCTTGGCGCTTCGCCGAGACGAGTCGCAGAGACGAGGCCCCGCGGCCAGCGCAGCTCGTGGCAAAGCCACAAGTTGCAAGTCTTCTTGGAGAATCCGTTATCCATAGCTCGACAGGCGCCCACAAAGCGCACGGCGTGCGCATTGACAGGCGGCCCTACGGCGAGATATAATCATGCCCAAGGAAGACACGGTAGGGGCGTTTTACTCTGCGGTTTTCCAGGCGTAGGGAGACTTTGATGGCGAAGAAGCAATTGTCTTACTCCGAGAAGCTGGCACTACGCGAGCGCGTCAAGGAGCTGACCTGTCTTTATGGGATTGCTCAAATAGCCGGACAGTCGGGCATATCACTGGAGGCAATGCTCCAAGGTTTTGTTGAGCTCCTTCCTCCTGCATGGCAATATCCCAAAATAGCTTTGGCGCGAATCAGCTTAGATGGGGTTACCTGCGAGACGCCCGGTTTCCGNNGCTGCGCCGGCCGCGGGGCAGAAACAAACGGCAGATATTGTTGTCAACGGCTGTCCAAGGGGCGTCGTTGAGATTGTCTACGTAGAGCAAAAGCCCAAGCTCGATGAAGGTCCCTTCCTTAAAGAAGAGCGAAATTTGATTGACGAATTTGCCAGACAGGTAGCGCTGATTATAGAGCGCAGACAGGCGGAAGAGGAGAAATTGAAACTCCATGATCAGCTCAGGCATGCTGACCGGCTGGCCACTATTGGTATTCTTGCCGCCGGCGTAGCGCACGAGCTGAATGAGCCGTTGGGAAATATTCTGGGATTCGCCCAATTGGCGAGAAAGTGCTCCGGAGTTCCGGATTCAGCAACGAAGGATATTGAAAAGATCGAATCAGCGTCTTTGCAGGCGCGCGAGATTATACGAAAGCTTCTGGTTTTTGCCCGTCAAAGGCCGCCCAGTCGAACCCGGGTCGATCTTAATCAGGTGGTGCAGGAGAGTCTCTACTTTTTTAAGTCCCGCTGCGCCAAAGAGGGGATAGAACTCGTTCAAGCACCTTCGCCAAACCTGCCTGAAATTACCGCCGACCCTGCTCAGTTGAATCAAGTTCTGGTTAATTTGGTTGTGAACGCTTTACAGTCGATGTCCGGCGCAGGCAGGATTACGGTTAAAACATGGTCTTGCCGCCACAATGTCTATCTGATGGTGGAGGACACAGGCGCCGGCATGAGCAAGGATGTTCTTGAGAAAGTATTTATTCCTTTTTTTACGACCAAGGACATTGGGCATGGGACGGGTTTGGGCTTGCCTGTGGTCCACGGTATCGTTACTGCGCATGGCGGCTCAATTGAAGTCCACAGCAGGGTCGGCTACGGTACTCGTTTCGAGATTCGGTTGCCCATAATGGAAACAAAGCCACAGATGAGCACAGATGGGCACGGTTAAAAAAACCGAATACCGGTCAGTTTAATCTGTGAAATCTGTGGCGGATAAAAAGTATGTCACCTTCCTCGGCAAAAGAACGCCTTCTGATTGTGGACGACTCCGCCGCAACGCTGGAAGTGCTCCAACGGAATCTAACAGCGGCAGGATACCAGGTCTTCACATCGCTGAGTGTAGCTGAGGCAGTTGAGATTCTTGAGAATACGGTGTTGGACCTGGTTATTACCGATCTCAAGATGCCCAAGGTCAGCGGTCTGGACCTGGTGCGGCACGTCCGGGAAAACTTCAAGGACACCGAAGTTATGATGATCACGGGTTACCCGTCGATCGAAGGGGCGGTCAATGCCGTCAAGATGGGTGCGGAAGAGTTTTTGGCTAAACCCTTTACCGACGAGGAGCTTCTGTCTGCGGTTCGGCGCGTGCTCGATAAAGTGAGTTTACGCAGATCTGCACAAAGCCCGTCGGCCCAAATAGTGCCTGTCCATAAGGGCCTTATCGGCACTTCAAAAGCAATGCGCAAAGTTTTTGTAGCGATAGGTAAAACGGCACGTGCCACGGCCACGGTGCTCATTACGGGAGAAAGCGGCACAGGTAAAGAGCTTGCGGCGAGGGCCATTCACTACGGCGGCGCCCGGTCTTCGGCGCCTTTTGTGCCCGTCAATTGCGGAGGTATCCCTGAGGGGTTACTTGAAAGCGAACTTTTTGGGCATGTAAAGGGGGCGTTTACCGGGGCAATAGAATCTCGGGCAGGCCTATTTCATGCTGCAGATGGCGGCACAATTTTCCTCGACGAAATAAGCGATATGAGCTTGGCCATGCAAGTCAAACTTCTTCGTGTGCTTCAAGATAAGGAAGTTTATATGGTAGGATCGAGCCGATCGCGAAAAGTTGACGTAAGAATTCTGGCCGCAACCAACAAAGATTTGCATGATCTGGTGATGAAGCGGCTCTTCCGCGAAGACCTTTTCTACCGCCTTAATGTCATTACGATTTTTATTCCGCCTCTTAGGGAAAGGGGAGACGATATCCTATTATTGGCTCGTCATTTCATAACCAAGTTTGCAGACGAGCTGGGTAAGCCGGCGCCAGGTTTTTCTGATAACGCTCTGCAAGGCCTGCGGAATTATGATTGGCCGGGAAATGTAAGAGAGCTTGAGAATGTAATCCAGCGTCTTGTGCTAATGACGGATGGGGACGTGATAGAGGTTCCCGATCTGCCTTCTCTGATGCGTTTTTCGGCCCTTCGAAAAACGGGATTTACCCGGACTCTTGCCGAAGTGGAACGAGAATACATTAACAATGTCCTGGCAAGTGTCGGGGGCAATAAGACGCAGGCTGCAAATATTCTCGGCATCGACCGTAAGACCTTGCGGGAAAAGCTGAAGGATAGATAAGCTTGTGTCGAGCCTTGTCGAGACATCTACCTTCGGACAGTGCGCACCTCTCATTTGCGGGCAGTTCCCTCGACAGGACTCGGGACAAGTTTGGCACTGGGTAAGTCCTCCTCAGCGGTTCAAATTTCCCCGCAGATTCATTCCATCTTCCACGCATATACCAACATGATTTCCCAGATTTGCCAAAAGAATCTGTTTCATCAAGTTCCTTGATTTTGTGCAGTTTACGCCGTTGTTTTCGCTTGACGCGCATTCGCCGGTCCGCGGTAGATCCCTGGCCATTTCCATTTCCCAAAAAGTGGTATGGCTTTTGTTAGTACGCGGGTGAAGACAACCCGTCGTCAGGGGCGGCAGGTCCGCACCCGCCGGACCTGAGCGGCAAGCAAAGCAAGGAATAGACTATGTCGGCAAATGTAGAATACAGCGGTTTATGCTCCACATGCCAGAACAGTTCAGACTGTACACTTCCCAGAGATGCTCACAAACCGGTGTTTTATTGCGAACAATTTGAGATTGAAAGACCCGCTCCGATAAGAACTGCCGGGAAGAAGAGAGCAGAACTGGCTGAGTCTGACGCGGTCGAGGAAGAAGCCACAAGTTTCTTTGGTCTGTGCAGTGATTGCGAGTGCCGCAATACTTGTGTTTTCCCAAAATTTGAGGGCGGCATCTGGCATTGCGAGGAGTATAAATGAAGCAGAGCAGCGTTATGTCAAACAAAGACTATGTGCAGGAAAAGCCGGAAGTGGATAGGAATGGTATCCTGAGCATACTGGATAAGCATACCAACGACCGTGGCGGACTCATCGGCATTCTCGAAGAAATCCAGGCCCAATGCGGCTATCTTCCCGAAGAGGCGCTGCGAGTAGTCAGCGACAGGACAGGCCGCTCTTTGGTCGACATATACGGCGTTGCCACGTTCTATCGGTCGTTCACTTTGAAACCCAGAGGCAAGCACTTTGTCTGTGCATGTCTTGGCACAGCCTGCCATGTTCGAGGCGCTCCGAGGGTTGTCGATGAGCTGGAGCGGCAGCTCGGCATCAAAGCCGGCCAAACGACTGCGGATAAAGAATTCACACTGGAGACGGTGAACTGCTTAGGGGCCTGCGCCCTTGGGCCGGTTGTCGTTATCAACGGCCGCTACTTCTCAAAGGTCAGGAAATCCAGGATTGATCAACTATTAGATGAGGCCCGAAGAGGATTCGAAGAAACCGACATAGGTAAGGACAGACGGATTTTCCCAATCGATGTAAGCTGTCCCCGTTGCAACCATAGTTTCAAGGACGAGACTTTTGATATCGATGGCTGCCC
>JAFNGF010000110.1:0-476 GCA_017885385.1 Planctomycetota bacterium | reverse complement strand
CATTGTTGTCTGGAGCTTTATAGCTCCTCGGACTGTTCAATGTGCGAGGCGCCGATGGTGCCTATGCTCGTGGATGGCGGGGGTGTGATCCAAATATGCTCGCGCCGCGGATGTAAGAATCACATGTTGGACTTAGGTTGAGAAAAGGATACGAGGCAAGGACGCCCAGGGAAGACCCCCAGGACAGGCCTGGGGGCTAAACGGGCGGGTTGCGATCCCGCCGGCGCGGGATTTCAAGGCGAGGATAAAGTTGTCAAGATTATCATCTATAGATGAGCTGAGAAAATTGCGGAGCATCCTTCTTGATGCCATTGATAAGAGTAAACCGCGCATAGTTGTATGCGCAGGAACCGCTTGTCAGGCAAGTGGTTCAAACGGCATCATTCGAGCTGCAAAAAGATACATTATTGAAAACCATCTTGTTGGCAAGGTGTCGCTTAGGATTACCGGATGCCACGGGTTCTGTGAGATGGGGC
>JAFNGF010000109.1 GCA_017885385.1 Planctomycetota bacterium | reverse complement strand
CTGTCTCGAGCGAAGTCGAGAGAAGGGGATGGCTGTTTTTGATACGGTTTATAATCCTGCCGAGACTCTGCTGCTAAAGCAGGCCAAAAAAGCCGGGGCAAAAACAATCGACGGCCTGTCAATGTTTATCAACCAGGCCCTCGCCCAATTCAAGCTCTTCACCGGCCAGGATGCTAATGCTGAACTTATGCGAAAAACTATTATGGGTTGTCTTTCTCGTGAATAAACGGTATAATAATTTTTGATTCAGCAAGAACCGTGTGGGCTTGAAGTAATAAATATGGGATATTGCAGTGCATAAGATACGGGTTTATGCGGATACTTCTGTTTTCGGCGGTACACAGGATGAGGAGTTCACTGATCCAAGCCGGCTTTTTTTTGAGCGGGTGCATAAAGGCGAATTTGTAGTAATTATATCTAACGTGACCCTCCGTGAGCTCGTGAAATCTCCTGATTCGGTCCAGGCTGTCTGGCAGAACCTGCCGGTAGAGTTTATTGAGGTTGTGCCGATCGATGCTGACGTTGAGGAGCTGGCAGAAGCGTATATTCGCGCTAAGGTCTTAAGTCAAGATTCACAAAACGATGCTCTACATGTAGCGGCAGCAACAGTAGCTGGAGCGGATCTGATTTTGAGCTGGAATTTCAGACATATTGTCAATTTCAGTAGAATCAGGGGATTCAACAGTGTAAATATTAGTCTCGGATATCGAACCTTAACTATACTAAGTCCATTAGAGGTAAGTTATGGGGATGAGGACGAAGAAATTTGATTGTGTGCAAATGAAAAACCACATCCAAAGAGAATTGAGGCGAGAGTACCAGGCCAGGAAGGCGGAATTCACTTCATACGCAGATTTTTTAAACGCCACCGCGGATGAATCGGAGGAGATACGTATCTTCTGTGATAAAGTTGCCAAAGCAAAGACTGTGGCGCAAAGCTGACACCTATCGGCTGAGATTACAGCGCAGCTCATAAAAGGCAGCCCTTAAAAACAAACTGCTTGCGGTTCAAACTCTTCACCGGCCAAGACGGCGACGCCAGTCTCATGCGAAAAGGTGTTTTTGAGTGTCTTTCAAAAAGCAGGAATGGATAGTGTGGCAGAACTGATCTCCGGATATTCGGTTTCGCTTAGCGAACAGCGTGTTTGGCTTGAACCTTATGGCAAACAGCGTCTAAAGAGGTTTGAGGATCTCCTTAAGTCAAATCCTGAGGGAGCCATTTGCGAAGCTGAAACGCGAAAGCTATTGTCAGAACATAAAGTTAAAGTAGAACCTTACGAAGACCTATCGAGCGGAGGTCCCGATTTTAGGTGCACAAAAGATAGTAAGTGCTTCTATGTCGAGGTAACTTGCATAAGTAAGGACACAGCAGCAAAGAAAACAGGATTATCCGATGAGCTTCCAAAACCTTCCCGAGTCCAGCGTTTTGGACTGCCCACCCAAAGGATATTTTACGAACTCCGTAAGAAAGCATCTCAATGCAGAAATTTAGATGAACCCTGTATAGTCGCGATCTGTACACTTCATTTTCAGGCCGGATGTCTCTGCCTCGGTAAGATGGCAGCCGAACATCTTCTAACGGGCACACCTAATGTGACTTTCAACATCGACTCTTCGCGTGGGGAGGCTGTAGGAAGTCCGTATCAGAGTACAGAGTTGCAAGACGCCGTGTATATTAGACCTGACAAAACTTCGGGGACTTCAATTGAGGAAGCCCGGCGCACGATTTCAGGAGTTTTGCTTTGTCCTTTTGGGTCTTTGCCAGTCGAGGTTGTTGGGGTACTTCATCCTAATCCCAGTCACCCGTTTGACAGAACATTACTCCCCAAGATTAAATTTTGCAGATTGGCCGAAGGATACCGAACCGGTCGGTTTACCGTAGAGTGGATTTAATTGTTGCTCTGCGCGAGCGGTTTTTGCTATACTAAAGATGGCAGTACTCCGTTACGTTTGTTTTGATGAATCGCCATTGCGAGCCCCAACTTGTCGCGGCGTGGCAATCTCATAGTACCAAGTGTCAAGGATTGCTTCGCTTCGCTCGCAATGACATGGGGCATTTTGATCTGTTACACAATTTGGGAAGTAAGTATTCTGGGGGAGTATGGTTGAAGAGGCGGTTGTAGGATCGATTATGAAGTACTTAGCCTCACTTCGGGGCTTTGGTATCCATGCCAGTAAAGCGGTTCTTTTTGGGTCATTTGCACGAGGTGATGCCAGCGACCTTAGCGATATCGATCTGGTGGTGATTGCTCCGGAATTTGGCGCTCCGCGTGAGGCATCGCTTGTTGAAAGACTCTGGGATGCCACCGCTTCAGCCGATAATCGCATTGAGCCTATCCCTTGCGGCGAGCGCGAATGGGAGACGGATGGCAGCCGGCCTATTCTTGAAATCGCCCGGCAGGAAGGCATCATAATTGCTGCTTAGAAAGTAGAAAGTGTTTCGCAATGGTAGCAATGAATCAAATAGAGGAGTTTGGCCGAAGAATAGGCCAGGAATTCGGCGCGCAGAAGGTGCTACTCTTTGGGTCATACGCGCGAGGCACCATTACAGAGGATTCAGATGTGGACGTGCTTGTAATCGGCCCTTTTGAAGGTAGGAGCGTGGATAAATCGGTGGAAATTCGCATGAAGCTTCGGCCTGGATTTCCAGTTGATCTGCTTGTCCGGACCCCTGAAAAGGTGCGCGAGCGCATCGAGATGGGCGACACCTTCATGCGCGAGATTCTTGAACAAGGTAAGGTGCTGTATGAAGCCGACGACCGCTGAATGGGCGGCTAAAGCTGAGGCTGACTTTGCTACGACGGAGCGCGAATGCCGAGCGAGGGAAAATCCTAACTACGACGGCATTTGCTTCCACGCACAGCAACGTGCTGAGAAGTATCTCAAGGCCCGGCTTTGCGAAGGAGATATTTCCTTTGGCAAAATCCACGACTTGGTGGTTTTGCTCGAGCAGGTCCTGGATGTAGAGCCGGCCTGGGAGGAATTTCGAGAGGACCTTGCTTATCTTTCGGATTTTGCCGTCAGTTTTCGTTATCCTGGTGACTTTGCTGATAGAGGTTCGGCACTGGCGGCCCAGCGCCACTGCCGCCGGTTTCGCAAAACAGCCCGCATCTCTTTGGGCCTGGACGTGTAACAAGTTTTCCATGGGGTCAATGCTATGGCTAAAGGCAAACCTGAAAAAGTCGTATTGGCGTACAGCGGTGGGTTGGATACCAGCGTAATTTTGCCGTGGCTTAAAGAGACATACGGCTATAAGGTGATAGCGTTCGCGGCGGATTTGGGACAGGGCGAAGAATTGGCCGGCATTAAACGCAAAGCCCTTGCCAGCGGTGCGGTCAAATGCGTGGTCAAGGACGTGCGAAAAGAGTTTGTCGAGGATTACCTCTGGCGGCTGCTTAAATCCGGCGCAGTGTACGAAAAGAGCTACCTGCTGGGCACAAGCATTGCTCGGCCTTTAATCGCCAAACATCAGGTGGATGTCGCCCACGCTGAGGGCGCCACGGCGGTAGCACACGGGGCAACCGGCAAAGGCAACGACCAGGTGCGCTTCGAAGTAAGCTACATGGCGCTCGATCCATCACTGAAAATCATCTCACCCTGGAAAGACCCGAATTTTACGCTGACCTCGCGCGAGGCTGCTGTTGATTATGCCAAAAAACACGAGATTCCCATTGAGCAGACAAAAAAGAAAATCTACTCCCGCGACCGCAATCTCTGGCATATCAGCCACGAAGGGGCCGACCTGGAAGACCCTGCAAATGAGCCGAAGGATGATTTGTTTGTTATCTCCAGGCCGGTCTCAAAAACGCCTGATAAGCCGGATTACGTGACGATAGACTTTCGTGAGGGTGTGCCCATAAAGCTGAACGGCAAGCCGACAAGCGGCGTAAAGCTCATCGAGATATTGAACGAGCTTGGCGGCAGGCACGGCGTCGGCCAGGTGGACCTGGTGGAAAATCGCCTGGTCGGAATAAAATCGCGCGGCGTATACGAGACGCCCGGGGGCACGATTCTCGTTGCGGCACATAATGCTCTGGAGAGTCTCACCCTGGACAGAGAGACTCTGCATTACAAGCAGCAAGTCGCGCTTAAATATGCGGAGCTGGTTTATTACGGCCTGTGGTTTTGCCAATTGCGCGAGGCTCTCGATGCGTTTATTGATGTCACCCAGCGCAATGTCACTGGCTCAGTGCGGATGAAATTATTTAAGGGTCGGTGCACGCCGGCCGGCATCAAAAGCCCGAACAGTCTGTATCGGACCGATTTAGCAAGCTTTAAGATGGGAGCAGAGTATAATCCAGGCGACGCGACCGGCTTTATTCGTTTGTTCGGATTGCCAATGAAAGTTGCAGCAGTCGTTAATAAGAAGAGAATCATAAAGTGAGCTAAAGTGTCTAAAGTGAGCTAAAGTGTCTAAAGTGAGCTAAAGTTGAAAGTTATAATTTCAGGCACTTTAGTCACTCAACACTTTAGGCACTTTAACCAGGGATGGCGTTATGGCAGTACCAGATTGGATTTGGCTTATCTTTATCTTCGCCTTTGGCTGCTGCGTGGGCAGTTTCCTGAACGTGGTTATTTATCGCCTGCCCCGCGACAAGTCCTTAATAATGCCGGGCTCATCCTGCCCTGCGTGCGGTGAGCGGATTCGTTTTTACGATAATATACCGCTGATTTCCTGGCTGGTTCTAGGCCGAAAGTGCAGGGATTGCAGGGCGCCGATTTCGCCGCGTTATTTTGTGATTGAGCTGCTGACAGGTATGGTTTTCGTCGGTCTTTTCTGGCTGTATTTTCGGACCGACCTGCGTGCCGGCATCGGCGGGTTCGCCGGCGGCGGCTGGCTTATTTATCTCCTTCACCTTACTTTGTTAGCGGCTTTCATCGCCGCATCGGCAATTGACCTGGAGCTGTGGGTCATTCCCATATCTGTTTGTTGGCTGGTCACAGGTGTAGGATTTATCGCCTCGGCTGCGGCCGGGTACGTAATTGATCCCTCGGTGATTCGTGAGTTTGGCCTTTTGCCAATCGCATCGCCCGGCACGGGCGCTGTGGCAGCCGGGGCGGCAATAGGACTGGCGATATCGTGGATGCTTCTGGTAACCGGCCTTATCAAAAGAAGTTATGAGTCGCAAGACTGCGAGCACGCACCCCAAGAGCCGGACAAGCTCCCGCAGCCGCCACTCAATCATCGTTTGGAAATCTGCCGGGAGATAGTATTTCTACTGCCCATTCTCATCTGTGCAGCCGGCGCCTTCTGGCTCACCAGAGAGAGTGAATCCACACGCACCTGGTGGGCTGCATTTTCGCAACGTCCTGTCGTTGCAGGGTTTCTGGGCAGCCTGTCGGGCTATTTCGTGGGCTGTGGGGTGGTCTGGGCGACGCGGATTTTTGGGACTTTGGGCTTTGGAAAAGAGGCGATGGGGCTTGGAGACGTGCACCTGATGGGTGCTGCGGGGGCGGTGGTTGGTCCAGTTCCGGTTGTCGTGGCATTCTTTGTTGCACCATTTTTTGGCTTGGCCTGGGCGGGCTTCCAAATGTTTTTTAAAAAAACTCGGCAAATTCCTTATGGTCCATTCTTGTCTTTGGGCGTATTTACTGTTATGCTCTTACACGACCGGATTTTCAGTTACTGGAATCTCATCCGTACCGGTTAGAAAAAGAAAATGGGATTTCGATGTGAAGGGAGGCATAGAATGTGGGCCGTTAGCAGAAAAACAGTTGCCGGAGTGATCTGTCTGGCGTCAATTGCTCTTTTGTCGGGCTGTACTGATTGGCAGAAGAGGTACGAGTACTTGAATGTTGAGCACCAGAATCTCAAGGGTAGGTACGAACGCCTTCAGGCGGAAAAGGACCAGTTTGCCGGCAAGATTTCACAAGATCAGCAGACGATTGAAGAGTTGCGAAAACAGATCGAGCAAATGAATAAGACTCCAGCCGAAGCCACGGGTTTCGGGAAAGAGTATGACGTCTCATTTGACCCTTCTGCCGGCACAATTACGGTAACGCTTCCCGATGCGATATTGTTTGTTTCTGGACAAGCCTCGCTCAAAAGCGCAACCAGTGCCCCGCTCGATCATATCCTGTCGGTGCTGCGGCAAAAGTACGCTGGTAAACACATAGATGTGGTTGGCCATACCGATTCGGAGCCCATCAGGAAGTCCCCATGGAAGGACAATTGGGAGCTTTCAGCCGAGCGGGCTCTTTCCGTGACCAGGTATCTTATTGAGCGCGGGATTCCCCATGATAGGGTTCGAGCCGTCGGTTGTGGGGAAGCCAGGCCGATAGCCTCAAACGCTACTGCCGCCGGCAAGGGTAAAAACCGCAGGGTCGAAATCGTAGTGCATATACGATAATTGGTGGTGCATCTACACTTTTTCGCTATCACGCTTTCGAAGATAATTTACATCTGCGGTTCACTTTTGTTGGTTCTGGGTGTCAGCGGCGCCTACAAAAGTTGTAACCCTTACCGTGCCATCTTTTTCGATCGTAATGGCGATGGCCCCGTGTGCCGCAGTGTAGAATGTCTTTGGCGTTTTTTCCCGCCGGCTTGCTGGTTGGCTCGCTGCACTCTGGAGCATCCTTTCATATTGATTTCGGTCGCAACTGCATATCAGAATATCCGCACCGAGCTTTTCGAGAAAATCCAGATCGAGGGTTTTGACTAAGCCGTGATGAGGAGCTACGACCACGTCGGCTTTTAGATTTGGATTAAGACGCAAAAGCTCTTTCTGCGCAAATCTTTCAATGTCAGAGCATAATAATATCCTTCTGCCGGCAAATTCAATCAGCGAAACTACTGATTTATCATTCTCGCTCAACGCTGCATCCCGCCAGACTTGTTCGGTCGGCCAAAGTACTTTTATGTTGGCGGCGGTTTTTATATCTATATTGTTTACATTTTTTATCTCCAACCTCTTTTCATGTAGCCATTCGCCAAGAAATTCTGCTGTCCCACAGGGGTCAGTTTTCGCATCCATAAAAAACGGGTCGCCGGCGTAGACGCTCTTGACTTTGCAGTGTTCAACAATTTCGGGTATGCCGTTAATGTGGTCCACATCGTTATGGCTTATCATAATTGCGTCGATTTGACTTGCTCCGGCAAAATCCAGAAACGGTGTCACGATGCGCCTGCCGATATCGCTTTTGTACATTGAGCCGGCGTCAAAGAGGACATTCGCCCGGCCGGGCAGCCGCGCTAATATCGCCTGGCCGTGCCCAACATCGAGGCAGGTCAGCACCAAGCTGTCTCGGTTCTTTCTCTGTAACTGTCCAATGCCGAGCGTGCAAACAAGCAGCGAAATCATCACCGTCGACATAGCTCTTTTCAAAAAAGCCGGGCGAAAATAAACAAAGGCCGCAAAAAGAAGCAGAAAATAATACAGGATTACAGGTGCAGCCGAGACATGGCCTATCAGAATGTCTGAGACATCTATATCCGCGAAAAGCTTTGCGATCCGGATCAGCCAGTCCGCCAGGCTGGTGACGATGACTCCAAGGATATCGCTTAGTGACGGCAGGAGGAAAGATAGAAGTATCTTTAGAAGTCCGAGCGTCAAAATTGCGCTAACCAGCGGAGAGACCAGTACCGTCCAGACGCTTGCCATCGGTGTAATTGTGCCAAAGTGAAACAGCAGCACCCCTGCCGAGCCCAACCAGGCGGCAAGGCCTACACAGAATGCTCTTATTAGCTGGCCGCTGAAGTACTTTACTGCTCGAACGATGAAGGAACCGTCTTTGGGCGGGTCCATCACGAGCCAGCTAACGGTGGCGCTATGCAGCAGGTTTTCGATTCTTCCGGTGAAAAGAAGAATTCCAAGAACTGCGGTAAATGATAGCTGCCAGTCGACCTCGAACAGTTGTGTTGGCCTTATAAGTAAAAGGACGATTGCCGCCAGCGATAATGTGTTATAGGCGTTCGGACGCCGGCGGAACAAAAATG
>JAFNGF010000108.1 GCA_017885385.1 Planctomycetota bacterium | reverse complement strand
ACACAGCCTGTGGGCTCGGGGCAGGCTCTGTGGCATATTCTTCAGCACGGCGCCTTGGCCATCCTGGTTGGGCTTGAGAGTATATTGGCTGCCTGGAGAAAAGGCGGCCCAGCATGATGTGTATCTTGGCCTTGGCCGGGCGGCGGCAAATGCCACTACGGCTTCAATAGGCATCTATCGAGGCCGATCTGCCATCGGCGGACCTGCCGGCTATACTGCGCCGGAAGGTCTCCACCGGGGTGGTGGGCCTTACTGCCGGCGGAATCTTCCAGACATGGCGAGAACGATTCGGATTCTCCGAACCGGCGCCGCGTTATCCTTGCAACGGTGCCGGCGGCGCTCTTGCAGCGGATGTGGATGCAGACAACGATGTCGACTTGAGGGACTACGCTATCTTGGCTGACGCATGGCTTGAGGAAATTTTGTGGCCGTAATCCGCCACATGTCTGGCGGATAAATCGGCAGTACGTTGGCTAGAAACCGGCGGTGAAACCGCCGGAAGGAAAACCCCCAAATAAATTTGGGGGCTAAACCTGTCTCGAGCGAAGTCGAGAGATATTTAGCCCCGCAACTTGTTGCGGGGTTCTGTTGAGTTTGGCACCATTTCGGGGCCTATGCTGGTTGATCTGGCATAGGCCCTGTTTGTCTGACAGAAATACGCCACTTGAGGGATAAAAAAGGTAAGCACTTAGCCGGTGATAGCTTTCCAGCTCTGGTTGAGCTCCTCCATCAAGGTGATTACTTCACGAATTATTTGAGGGTCACGCTGTGTGTTTGCTTCGGCTAGACGCCTGTTCATAAAACAGTAGAGCTTACGGAGGTTTGCAGCTATTTCACCGCCCGCGTCTACATCCAAGATAGCATTTAGTTCATTAATTATATCCTGGGCTCGGCTTATGTATCGGCCCTTTGCCTCGTAGTTCTGGGCTTCCAGCTCTTTTATAGCCAGCTTCATGAACTTGATTGCACCGTCGTAGAGCAGCACAATCAGCCGACCTTTGCTTTGGGTGGTAACGGCAGCACTCTGATATGTTTCGACCAGCTTCATATATGTCATTTCCCAACGAGCGAATCTGAGCTATGGGGAGATGACCGAAGGCTTACACTGGGTCATCTCCCCTATTCCGCGTTTTTTCCAAACCCCGCGTGAAACGCGGGGCTAAATCCGCCGTGCGTCTGCCCCGCGGGACAAGACCCCGCAGTAAATTGCGGGGCTAAATACTTTTCCCATCGCGGTTTTACCGCAGGTTGGCGCTGCTTATCTAAGCAGCGTCAATGCCATCGTAGGAATCGAGTTGGCCTGGGCCAGCATGGCGATACCTGCCTGCGCTAAGACCTGATTTCTCGTCAAAGTAGCCATTTCCGTGGCCACATCCACGTCAGATATGCGGGACTCGGCTGCCATCAGGTTCTCAGCCTGGATATCGAGCACTTCCTGAGTGCTTTCCAGACGGTTCATCATGTAACCGAACTTGGCACGAGCAGTATCCTTTAAGCTGATCGCGCTATCAAGGGTTGCCATAGCCGAGGTGGCGCCGCCTGCGGTCGTAATGGCCAGGCCTGTGATATTAAGGCCGGCCGAAGCGCTGGTCATATTGCTGCCCGTGACATCGATGAAGTCGGTCGCATCGCCGAAATGGATTGCCACGGCGGAAGAATTGTTGAGCATCTTGATTCCGTTAAAATCGGCAGCAGTTGCGATACGGTCTATCTCCGCAACCATTTGCGAGAACTCACTGTCCATGATAACTCGCTGGGCGGAAGAATAAGAGCCCGTAGCTGCCTGCTCAGCCAACTGTTTCATACGCACCAGGGCATTGTCGATGGTTTGCAGCGCACCTTCCATAGTCTGCAGCAGACTAATGCCATCCAAAGCATTGCGGGAGCCCTGCTGCAGCACAGCGATGTCGCCACGCATCATCTCGCGGACAGCCATGCCTGCTGCGTCATCTTTAGCGCTATTTATGCGCAAGCCTGACGAAAGCCTTTCGACCGATGTGGCCAAAGCCTCATAGTTTTTGCCCACCTGCCTGGCGGCGTTTGCCGCCATAATATTGTTCCTGATTGCTAACATATCTGTTGCTCCTTAATGAATACCGAACTTTTCGTGGTTTTCTACTCAAGGTCATTATCGGGCAAAAGAGAATTCACTTAAGGCTTTTCTCTGTGGAAAATAGCTGCTAACTGATTAGCGATGGTCTTGGCTGTTAGCAAGTGCCTGCGACAAATAGACTTGGACGGAATAGCGCATCCGCATATAATGTGGCCGGCGGAGCGGGAAACAGAGACCCCGCTCGGCGGGAACTTAAAGCCTTATACCTCCAAGAAGGAGACGTATCTTGTTACGGGCCGATGACAGGAATAACCAAGACAAGCCGCCAGGGCTGAGCACCTGCGGGGACATTGGCAAAACTCTTTCCGGCGATTCTTATTCCGAATTGACTGTTGATAGAGCTTTGGACCTTGCATTCTCCCACTACAATATCGGACGTTTGTCGGAGGCTGAACGGCTATGCCGACTCGTTCTTGATAAGGTCCCCCAACAAGTAGATGCAATGCAGTTGCTCGGCGTGATTCTCAGTCACATAGGCCGATGCACCGAAGCGCAGCAGCTTCTCCGCGAGGCCATTAGCCAGGCGCCCGGGCACGCCCAGCTCCATAACAACCTAGGCGTGGCGCTGCACCGGCTGGGAAAGCCGGACGAGGCTGTTTCGCAGTTCAATAGAGCACTTCAAATTCGGCCTGATTTTGCAAAAGCTTACAATAACCTTGGCGCCGCTTTGATTGAGCTGGGTCGTGTGGATGAGGCGGTAATCGCCTGCGCAGAGGCAATCCGCCTGCAGGGCGATCTGAAACAGGCACACAACAATCTCGGACTGGCGCTAAAGAAAAAGGCAGCGCTAAGTTCTTGCGGGGCGGGGTCCCTGCAAGACGCCGCGGCATCATTCGAGAAAGCAATAGCCCTTGACGGCGAATATGCCGAGGCCTTGAGCAATCTCGGCATGGTGCTGATTGCGCAGGGCAGACTGGAAGAAGCGGCAGATAATCTGCAAAAGGCGGTCAGCTTGGCGCCAAGTTCAGCCGAATTCCGCAATAATCTTGGAGTCCTCCTCAACCGGCAGGGACGATTTGACGAGGCTGTCGCCGCCGGTGAGAAGGCTATAGCTTTGCGCCCGGACTACGTCGAGGCCCACAACAACCTGGGCACTGCGCTGATGGAGCTCGGGCGATTTGCTGAGGCAAATGCGGCCTTCGAAAAAGCGATCGGCATTGATCCTGAGTGCGCACAAGCCCATCACAACCGATCACTTGTACTGCTGCTGACCGGTCAATTCGAGCAGGGATGGGAGCAGTACGAATGGCGCTGGAAACATAGCGGCTTTTCCACGCCTAGTAGGCCATTCCCTCAGCAATGGTGGGATGGCGCCGTGGAAGGTGTGGGAAAGCTGCTGGTATGGGGCGAGCAGGGTATCGGCGACGAAGTACAATTTTCTGGACTTATCCGGCACATAATATCGCGAGGTATTGATGTGGTTGTTGAATGTGACCGGCGCTTGGTGCCGCTTCTTGCCAGAAGCTTTGCCGGAACCACCGTTGTCCCGCGGAGAGACTCTCCAGCCCCTTTGCTGGAAGACCCATCAATTACCCACCAGATCCCTATGGCTTCCATCCCCCGCGTGCTGGGATTGTTCCCCTCGTCAGGGCGAAGGCCCTTGCCGGAGCATGGCAGCTCCATGCCTTTTCAGAATTCCTTTATGATCCCCGACATAAAACAGCGCGACCAATTCCGCGGCGAATACCTTCGCAAAATTAGAAATTCAAGATTTGAAATTCCAAACCTGTCCCGAGCGAAGCCCGCCCCGAGAGAAACCGAGGGGTCGAGGGATTCCCTTGACCCTGTGCTGGTCGGGATAAGCTGGAGAAGCGGAAATCCCCAGGAGGGGCCGAAGAGGTCCATACCGCTGGAATTCTGGGGTCCCATATTGAGGTTGCCGGCTGCTTGCTTTGTGAGCCTGCAATACGGCCGGTGCTCCAGCGAGTTGCGTGCGGCCTATGACCGGTTTGGAGTAGAGATATTGGAGGATAAAAGGATTGATTCTCTTACAGACCTTGACGGTTTTGCCGCCCAGGTGGCCGCGATGGACCTGGTAATCTCAGTGGACAATTCAACGGTACACTTCGCCGGGGCTTTGGGCGTCCAGGTCTGGACCATGCTGCCCACCGTTCCTGATTGGAGGTGGGGTCACCAAGGCGAACGGACTCGCTGGTATCCCAGCATGCGCCTGTTTAGACAAGCGGAAAGGGGAAAATGGGAGCCGGTTATTTCAAAGGTCGCCGAGGAACTCGCCCGCCGGACGGCTGGGCGGACAAGCCTTGTCTGAAAGCGTAGAGACCCCACGGTTTAGGGTATCGAGAAATCAGGAAACCAGGATGCAGAGGACAGAGGACAGAGAACAGAAGACAGAGGACAGAAGACAGAAGTTTATCCGCCTCCGGCGTGACAGAAGATAGAGGACAGAAGACATAATTCCGTCTCCTGTCTTTAGTCGGACCAACCTGATATCCTGCCAGAGCCTGATACGCAGCACCTGATAACCTGATGGCCTGAAACGCAAATCGTTCATTGTTCACCGTTGATGGTTCATCAATGAACTATGAACAATGAACTATGAGCTTGAAAGGCCTATCCCCTATATAAGCACATTAATTGACCCATTGCCAAAAAGTTCGAAGCATGTCCCGAGCGAAGCCGAGGGATTCCCGCCGACCGTGCTCGTCAGCCATTCGTGAATGGATCCGTTGTCTTGGCTGCTCTCTTGGGTTGAACGATGCTGGGCCATTTCGCCATTATCCTGTCCACCGGATAAATCGCGACCAGGGTCAGCCTGCCGCTCAGCTTCGTCTGATAGCTGCACTTCCACATGTCTTACCTGAACTCCAGAGTCCTGCAGGCTTCGCATTATCTGAGGCAGCGCCAGCTCAATATCACACCTGGTTTCGGGTTTGCTGACTTCCAATAAGATGGTTATCTTGTCCTGCTGCTGCTGGAACCTCACAAGGACTCTGCCCAATTCCGGCGGATTGAGATAGATAGTCAATTGCCTGTCACCTTGGCGCAGAAAGCCTTCAATTGAGCCGGTTATTTGCTGCCGGATGCCAATAGTAACGTCGCTTGGCGAAGCATTTATCGCGCCCTTTGCCGCCCGGCTGGAGCCGGGTAAAAACTCGAAACTCGAAATTCGAAATCCCAGATTCCCGGAGAGGTCCGCCGCCGTTTTCTTGGCATTTGATTGAGATTTTTCCGCGGCATACTTACCGCTCGCTTGCACTGCGATGGTCGGACCCACCAGGGATTTGCCCGTTCCCTGACTGCCCGTGCTCTTCTGCTCCGCTGTTTTCCCGACAGCTAATCGAGATTTTTCCGGACCTGGTGCCAGGTTCTGATTGGCGTGCAAGGTTTTGCCGGCGGCAAGGCTCAGGAATTTGTTCATCAAGGGTCTTTTTCCATTTGCGGCGGCAGCGGTCGTCTTCGGTCCTGTTTTGTCCGTCGCCTGATGATTGACGAGTGAACGGGCACGAGGGATGAGCATTGGCTGACCGGGACCCCGCGACGCGGGGCGAGTGAGTGCTTGCTGCTCCTTGAGATCCGTGCTTTTACCGCTGCGAACTTTAGCAAGAATCGGCTTGGCCCTGGCCTGTTCAACATTGCTTGTTAGTTGAGCAGTTCCAGAGGAATTTTTTGCCCTATCCAGATGCAAGGCGTCGTTATTGATTGTTGTAGCGATGCCGGCGTCAGGAGCCGCCGCGGCTTTCATCGATCCTTGAGCCCTCACAGGCGCTGACAGATTCAAGGCCGAAATTTCCGCCGCTGGCGGAAACTGTATTGTTGCCTCTATCGTGCCATCATTTTGCCGCAGTGTCTTTGGAGGCCTGATTTCAGCTATATTATCGGGCGGAACACAAAGTTCGTCATGTGTATTGCGTATTGCATACTGCGTAGTGCCTATGACGAACGGCGCATAACGCGCGACGCTTTCATCTTGGCTGTTACCGCAGTTATTATCGGTCGTCGGCCTCTCATAAGTACCGGTCTGGCGAGAGCTGTCAACTGGCAGCGTATCAGTTTGGCTGGTTCTAAGCGTCGGCGTCAACTCTGATTGAATAGAGCCGGGGCCCGCCCGCCAGGGGTATGGCGGGCCGGCCGGACCTGCAAACAATATCCCGATACTTGAGAAGCTGATATCCATAGGCAGTCCTTCTAAGTGCCGGATTTGTAGTACGCAAGCCACGTGCCACCAACGCCAACAAGAAAAACGCGAGACGATAATCGCTTGTAAATGCAGGGTTTATAACTACCAAAGATGCGGTGATTCTTGCCGTGTGCCTCACCGCCGGCGGCAGATGTGGAGGAATATTCCTGGTGCGGGAAGATTCTTCCGGTTCTGCCGGCATATAGTTTGAAAGGCCCCGCGTAAAAGATGCGTACCCATTCGGCTTACGCTCAGGGCAGGTGTAAAGAAACACGCGCGGTGTAAAGAATCCTGACACTGCTGTGCTTGCCCAGGAAAGCGATTACTTGTTCTTGAAGGCCTTTTTTCAATTCAGGCAGGTGGTTGACAAGCTGAAAATGGCTCACTCTTGGCACTTGGCACGATTATTGCTGAATCAATGCTGAGCAGAGATGGTGATTAGTGGATGAGCGGATTAGTGAATTGGAGAATTAGTTGGCAATTCACTAATCAGCTAATCGGCCAAAACCCCGCAATTTATTGCGGGGCTAACCGGTTAACCCCGCCATTACTATGGCGGGGTTTGGGAGCAGATTCAGGTGGCCAAGACAAGCGGCATATTGGACCTAATCGAGGCCGGCATAAAGGCTGAGAGTCTTCGCCAAAAGGCCATCGCCGGCAATATTGCCAATCTTGAGACGCCCGGCTACCGCAGGATTGACGTCAAATTCGAGCAGTCACTGGCGAAGGCTTTGAACTCGCCTGGAAAGCTGGACATTGGCGAGCTTGAGCCGCAGCTTTATCGGCCAAATAAGACCCCTGTAAAGGGAAACGGCAATGACGTCAATCTGGAGACTGAGGTGGGCGAAATGGTTAAGAACACCCTCCGTCATAAGACCTATATTAGGGTGCTCAACAAGAGGTACAGACAACTTGAGCTGGCGATCGACACAAAGTAGGACCGCACTGCCGGGGCCTGGTGAGCTGAACGACCAAGAAATGAAAAAAGGAGTCGCGCAATGGACGGTAACAACATGTTCGGGGCTATCGACATAGCGGTTTCAGGTATGCGGGCACAGGGCAAAAATATGGAGGTGATTTCATCAAACGTTGCCCACGCCCGCACAACCGATGCCGGCAGGGGTGAGCCGTATCGCAGGCTTGAGCCTATACTCAAGGCAGAATCTGACGGGATAAGCGGCGTGATAGTGGATGAAATAGTCAAGGACATGAGCGATTTTCAGACGATTTTCGATCCCGGAAACCCACAGGCCGACGAGCATGGATATGTATTGATGCCTAATGTGAATCTGCCTGTTGAGATGATGAATTTGACAGTCGCTACTCGTACCTATCAAGCAAACGCAGCAGTTCTTAAACGTTATCAACAAATGGCAGAAACGACGCTCGAATTACTCCGGTAAACCAGTGAAAACAGCCACAGAGGCTTGTCCTGAGCGAAGCCGAAGGGACACAGAGTCCACAGAGATAAAAAAATAGAATACTTGCCCTGAGCTCTCTCCGTCAGGGGCGGCAGGTCCGCACCCGCCGGACCTGAGCGGCGTGCTCTCTTTGGCAGAAAAAGGGGTCGAAGCAATGATTGATTTTAACGCCGGCGTGGGATCGGTATTGTCCAACCTTAACAAACTACCGCCCCAAATGGGCAGTGCCGCCGAAAAGCATGTCCCGGGCGGAGCCGAGGGGGCAGACTTTAATGAAGCTATCAAGGCTGTGGGAAAGTACATATCCAAGGTTGATGACCTCCAACAGTCGTCAGATATTTCCGTACAGGATCTGCTATCGGGAAGAAGCCAGGATATCACCGCGGTGGTCTCGGCGGTGGCCAAAGCTGATATGAGCTTCAAGCTTCTTGTGGGCGTCAGGAACAAGCTGATCGAAGCCTACAAGCAGACAATGAATATGCCCTTATGAGTAAATTGGAAATTCGATCCATTATCCGCCACAGATTTCACAGATTGCACGGATTGGTATTCGGTTTTTTTAACCGTGTCCATCTGCGTTCATCTGCGGCTTTGTTTCCATTATCCGCCTCACCCCTGCTTTCGCAGGGGCAAGCTTGCCCCCGCGCAGGCGAGGGTCTGGCGGACGAGACTGCCGCCCTGCGGGCAGAGATTCAATGAGCTTTTTTCAAAAGATAGCTGCAGTTTGGCACAAGATTAGCCTGGTTCAGCGTGCTTTGCTGATCGCAGTTCTTCTGGCATGTGGAATCATCAGCGCGCTTCTTGTCTACTGGGCCCGCAGACCTGATATGAGAATGCTGTATCAAGGATTGTCCCCGGCTGAAGCGTCCAAGATCACTGATAAAATCAGCGAAAAAGGCATTTCTTACGAGTTGCGAGATGGGGGGACAACCATACACGTTCCGGAGGAGAAGGTCTATCAACTGCGTCTGGATATGGCCAAAGAAGGACTGCCTGCAGGCGAACAGGGCGGCTACAAAATATTTGATGACGAAAAAATCGGCGTGAGCCCCTTCGTCCAAAGCGTCAACCTAAAAAGAGCCTTGCAGGAAGAGCTGGCCAAGAGCATTCAAATGATAGAAGGCGTCCTCCACGCGCGGGTCCACGTAGTCAGTGCTGAGCGGACGCTGTTTGCCTCCGATGCTGGAAGGACCACTGCTTCGGTAGTGCTGCGTTTGAAGCCCGGCTACCAAATAAGCCCGCTGAACATAGCAGCGATTACCCATCTGGTTGCCGGCAGTGTAGAAGGGCTGAAATCTGAGAATGTTACCGTGATTGATAGTCAGGGACGGCTTCTATCCAGTGAGTCGAACGGGGCTTTAGCTAACGGCACCGGCAACGTTGCGGACTATAAAGAAAGAGTTGAACAAAACCTGGCGAAAAAGGTCGAAGATATGCTCACCGCAGTGCTGGGGCCCGGCCGGGCCACGGTAGGAGTCAGTGCTATTATCGATATGAACAGTGTCAGTACGGTCGTTGAAACCTACGACCCAACTGCAAAAGTGCCCACAAAAGAAGAGATCAAAACCACCACTGAAACCGGGCAGACCGGTGCCTCAGGCCCGGGTGGAACCGCCACGCCGGGCAGTACGAAAAAAGATGAAACTATTCTCACCGAGTATGAGGTGGGCAAGACCGTAAAGCAAGAGGCTATTCTGCCCGGCGAAATTAAGTCACTGTCGGTGTCTGCTTTTGTTGACTTATCCGTCCCTGATGCCAATACAGCAGGCCCTGGGGGACCCGCCGCCGGCGGGGCAATGATAATGCAGCTGTCCGACGTGGAAGAGATTATCAAAAACGCCCTGGGTCTTAAGGAAACCGATTTGATTAAAGTGGTGCAAGCTAGATTTCATCGCCCTGCCGAATTACTAACTGAGCAGGAGCCGTCGAACTGGCCTCGGTATATTGCGATAGCCCGCCACGCTTCTTTAGGGATTATGGCTGTCTGCGCGCTGCTTGTTTTTCGAGTATTCAACGGGGCCAGAAAGAAAGCGGCTTTGGCGGCCGAGGCCGGCCAACTGCCGGCAGGCGAAGCATCTGCCGGTTTTCTGCCGGCCGGCCAGTCAAATTCAGAGCCGTTAGTGTTGCGTAGACAAATAGCCGGCGCCTTGCACAATAATCCCGAACAAGTCCGGCGATTGTTTACCAGCTGGGTCGAAGAAAAGGAGTGAGCAGTATATGGTGTTATCAGGCAAGCAAAAAGCTGCGCTTCTATTGATGAGCCTGGATATTGCCACAGCTACGGAGCTTCTCAAAGGCCTCGACCCCAAACTGGTCCAGGAATTGGCGGCGGAATTAACATACCTTGATGCCACCGGCTATCAGACAATCAAGCAGAGCACCGAGGTGGCCCGGCAGTTCTATAGCTCATTGAGGACTGAGCCGGCATTTCATCTTAAAAGATTTGTAAAGGAAATGTTGAATAATACCGTGGGGCAGGAAAAGGCGCAGCAGATCCAGGCAGAGATACAGGAGTTAGTGCAGAAGCGAGACCCGTTCATAGCCATTCGTTCGGTTGATCCGCAGGCATTGGCATCGGTTCTGGAGAAGGAACGTCCCCAGGCGGCGGCGGTGGTACTGTCGGAGATGTCGCCAAAAAAGAGCTCCGAAATTATTGGCCTATTGGGTGAAGGTATGCGGGTCAGCGCTATCACCAGAATGACCGGCGTCGATGCTGTCACCCCCGAGGCAAAGGCGCGAATTGCCGAGACAGTTCGCAGCCGTCTTGAAGCCCTCAGTGCTGCTCGCGGGGCAAGTGCGTCACAGGCTCAGCCGGAGCAGTCTTTGAGGAAGGTAGCTGTGATTCTGCGAAACCTGGACAGGCAAGTCCGGGACGGTGTGCTCGGCGCAATGCAGGAAAAGGACGCTCAGGTCGGCGAGAAGGTAAATAGCATGATGATACTCTGGGAAGACATACCACAAGTAGCCGACAGGTCGCTGCAGGAAGCCCTGCGGGGAATTGACGAACGGCAGTTGGCCTTGGCATTGCACAAGGCTGACGATGCCATTAACCAAAAAATAAGGTCCAATATCTCCGAGCGGGCAGCCGCTCTGGTGGACGAAGAAACGTCTCTTATGTCGGCGCCGAAGAAGGAAGACATCACGCAAGCCAGAGAAAAGATCGTCAATGCCCTGCGCCAAATGAATAGTAAAGGTGAGCTTACGTTTGTCGAAGAATAGAGCGATGCCCGGTACGTTTACAATAAATCTTAATAAGCCGGTGATGTCGGTGAGAATACTGACTGCGGAGGATGCCGAGCACGCAGAGAAAGAATCCAAATTAAACTCGGCGGCCCCGGCGGACTCTGCGATGAAAGTTGTCCAGGATTTGGAAAAGCAAAAGGCCGAGACCGTACAGCTTTGCCGAGCACTCGGCGGTATCGTCGATAAAGTCAGCAAGTTCTACGATGAGCTGCTGGCCGGGCACAAAGAGGAAATTGCCAAGCTTTCAGTGGAGATTGCCCGAAAGATTCTAATGCAAAAAGTGCAAAAGGGAGATTACCAGATCGAAACCATCGTCAAGGAGGCTTTGACAAACGCTCCTGTGCGTCAGGATGTGGCAGTGCATTTGAATCCCGGTGACCTGGCTCAATTGCAGAAGCTACAAGGCTGCCGTTCAGGTGGTTCGCGTAAGGATGACGCAAGTAGTATTTTGGCTGACATTAAATTTATTGCCGATTCCGGCATTGGACCAGCGGAGTGCCTGGTTGATACGCCAAAGGGCGTAATCAAATCGCTCATAGATGAGCACCTTGCCCGAATTAGTGAAGCGCTCCAGAAAGCGGAATAGTCTATGACTGCGAATCAGGCTGGTAGCTGTCTGATTGATTTTAAGAGATTTCACTCGGCGCTGCAGAAGGTAAAGCTGCTGGACTGCCAGGGTTACGTGGTGCGGGTGTCTGGTTTGACGGTTGAATCGACCGGACCAATACTAGGTCTGGGCGAACTATGCGGAATTCATATCCGAGACGGTCGGCGCGTGCCGGCCGAGGTGGTTGGATTTCGAGCAGAGCGGCTTATCCTGCTGCCGCTGGGGCATATAGAAGGCATCTCGCCCGGCGATATGGTCACCGCCCGAACCACTCCTCGCTGTATTACGCTGTCTGAAAACGTCCTTGGCAGAGTCATAAACGGATTAGCAGAGCCTATAGATAATAAAGGCCCATTGGTGGGAGCAGACAACTGCGCGCTCGATGTAAGTAGTCCGCCGCCTTTGAGCCGAGAAAAAATTACGGACCGATTGGCCTTAGGGATCAGGTCCATAGACGCGGTATTGACCTGTGGCAAGGGTCAGCGAATAGGTATCTTCGCAGGCAGTGGTGTGGGCAAAAGTGTTCTGCTCGGGGCTATTGCAAACTCCAGTGAGGCGGCGGTCAACGTTGTAGCCTTGATTGGCGAGCGAGGCCGTGAGGTCCGCGAATTTATCGAGGAAAACCTTGGCGCACAAGGCCTCGCCCGCAGTGTCGTTGTAGTTGCCGCATCAGACTCGCCACCCATACAGCGAGTCAAGGCGGCGTTCGTAGCCGTCACCATCGCCGAATACTTTAGAGACAAGGCCAAGAATGTCTTGTTTATGATGGATTCACTTACTCGCTTCGCTCAGGCCCAGCGTGAGATAGGCCTTGCCGCCGGTGAGCCGCCGGCCAGCAAAGGTTATTGTCCGAGTGTTTTTTCGCTGATGCCGAGGCTGGTTGAACGTCTCGGACGCACCGAAAATGGCAGCATCACGGGTATTATTACGGTCCTGGTTGAGAACGACGATCTGGCAGACCCTGTGGCCGACAGCGCCAGAAGCTTGCTGGATGGGCACATAGTGCTCGCGAGAAAATTGGCCGACAGGGGACATTACCCGGCCGTGGACATCTTACAAAGCGTCAGCCGATTGATGCCTGCGGTGGTCAGCCAAGAGCATAGAGCTGCTGCTGTCAAGCTTAAAGAAATCTATGCCACTTATGCCGATGCCGAGGACTTAATAAACATCGGCGCCTTTTCGCCCGGCAGCAACCGGCGTATCGATGGGGCGATCAGTTTGATTGACAAGATAAATAATTTTCTTATTCAGCCCATTAGTCAAAGAACAAGTTTCCAAGAAACCGTCAAGCAGCTTACTGCGATCACTGAATCGTGGGATAAGCTCATAGGTGGTAATCGCTGAAAAGACAGAGACTAAATGAAAAGATTCGTGTGGCGATTGCAGCGCGTCCTCGACATTAAAGCAAAGGAGGAACAGAAGAAAACGACGGAATTGTTCCAGCTAACAGCAAAATTGAGCGAGACACGCGGGAGACTGCTGGCACAGCAGAGAATTCGCAACGACATAATCTTACGTATAGCGCAAAAGAAACCTCAGAGGCGGTTAGCCGAACAGGAGCTCTTCTTGAAGCATTCTGCAACAAGCGACAAGCAAATCAAAATGCTCAAGAACGAGGTAAGCGAAATGGAATCACAACAGAGCGAAAAGATTGCGGAGCTCCTGCGGGTCAGGCGGTTCAAGAAAGCTCTTCAGAAGCTGCGAGCTGAGGCAAAGATGCGATTCGTAAGCGAGCAGGAAAGACTTGAGCAAAAAGAATTAGATGAGGGCGCTATCATTTCATTCGCGGCCGACAGAGCCGGGAGCGTCAGCGACCGGCACAAAGGGACAAAATAGCAAAGGCACAAAGGGATAAAGTAGGGAGAAAACCGGTGAGTAAGAAACTGATCATAGTAACGGCAGCCGCAGGCTTGGTAAGCTTTGCCGGTGCATTTGCGTTTTCATGGCTGACTAAAAAGGCTCCAGCAGGTCCCTTGAGTGAGCCCAATCAGCCTTCGTTGGCAAAGCAGGAATTCGAGCTGAATCTGCCAAAGCCGATAGGCGACGCTATCGGTGCACCAGCAACCGATGACGGCACGACCAAGCAAGCTATGACCGGAAAGCAGCTCAAGTATCTTGTCTATGAGGTTCAGGAAAAAATGCGACAGTACAACGCTAAACTGGCGAGCCTCGATACTCGTGAGCGCAGACTGCAGATGGCTCAAGACGGGCTGAAAAAAGACATCGAAAGCCTCAACAATTTGCGAATAGAGCTTGCCACAATCGTTGCCGGCGTCAAAGAGGAGCGGGATAAGCTGCTCAAGAGTCGGATCGAGATTGCTCAGGCTGAAAAGGTCAATATGGTAAAAATCGCTGCTACTTATGACAAGATGGATTCCGCCAGTGCCGGCAAAATACTCGGTAGTATGTGCAACGCCCAGACACAAGGCGGTGCTGCCACAGGTGGTGCCGGCCCGGCTGCGGCTCGCTACGCCGAGACTAGCAATATGGATGACGCAGTGAAGATCTTACACTATATGACCGAAAGGACCAAGGCCAAGGTATTAGCTGAGTTAGTTACGTCAGAGCCCAAATTGGCTGCGGTTCTTTGCGAGAAGCTAAAGCAGGTAGTTGAAAAGTAGGCTGCTGTATGGATGTAGCTACTATAGTAGGAATTATTCTGGGCTTCACCGTCATAGCCTGGGCCATAATGGCCGGCGGTAGCTGGAAAATATTCGTCGATTATCCCTCAATGGCGATCACCATAGGCGGGATGCTGTGTGCCACCCTTATACATTTCTCACTGCCTCAGTTCCTGGGGATATTCTCTGTAATCAAGAAAACCATAGTCACCAGAATACCGTCCAAGTCCGAGGTGATGCAGAAGATGGTCAATTTCGCAGCCATTAACAGGCGCGACGGTGCGCTGGCGCTGGAAGAGGAGATCGGCAGACTGGACGATTCATTCTTTGCCCGGGGTTTGCGGATGGTTGTGGATGGACAGGATGGCGAGGCAATTCGTGAGATTCTATCCCTTGAGATCCAGTATCTTCAGGCTCGGCACGCAGATGGTAAAAAAATCCTGGAGTTTATGGGGTCTTCGGCGCCCGCTTTTGGAATGATAGGAACGCTGATCGGCCTGGTTCAGATGCTGAGAAATATGACTTCGCCCGAGATGATCGGCGCGGGAATGGCGGTAGCACTAATTACCACATTCTATGGCGCGATGGCCGCCAATTTGATCTTCATTCCGTTGGCAGGCAAATTGATGCTTTATTCTAAAGCAGAGACAATCACCAAAGAAATGATTGTAGAAGGCGTTTGTGCCGTCGCACAAGGGGAAGCTCCTACCGCCGTCCGTGAAAAGATGCACGCATTTGTTTCACAGCGCCACAGAGAAGAAGTGAAGGCCAATATATGAAAGAGCAAATCTGGATATTCGGACATCAGGCAATTAGATGCCCTGATGCCCCGCTGCCCCGCGGCCGGCGCAGCGAGCTGCGAAGGACGAGCTGATAACCTGGTATCCGGGCAGCCTGCTTAGTTCCGTATTAGCAAGGAAGCCAGCGCAGTAAAATGGGATTTACAAAAAAGCCACAGCCGCCGGAAGAAGAGCCGGGGACGCCGGAATGGATGCTGACTTTCAGCGACTGCATGACGCTGCTATTGACTTTTTTTGTGCTGCTTATAACTTTCTCAGCCCCCGGTAGCGGGACTATTTTGCAGACAAGCGGTGCTTTCCGCAAGATTATGCCGGGGTTCGGCCGCTCCGATGAAAGGTATCGCAATGCACTACTAAATGTTCTCGGCGTAGAACCTGCCGCATACGTTGCAGGCGGCAGCGCAACGCCGACATCAGAGACAACAGGCTGGGGCAATTTGACACAGGACTTCAGCGTGGGAGATTTCAGCAACCGTAGAGTATTTTTGATACCATCCAAAAAGATTTTCTGGGGCAAAGGGACATTTGTTTCGCTGCAAGGCCGCGGCATCCTGCAAACTATGGCGGATCTATTAAAGAGGCTCCCAAACCGTGTAATTATAAGCGAAGGCGGAGATGGCGGCCCAAAAGACGGCGATAAGGTGGGTCTGCAACGGGCGTGGGTAGTGCTGCAGCATCTCGCAGCAAGGCAGCCGCTTGGCAGAGACCGATTCAGCCTCTCAGTCACGGGAACGGTGCACAGGGAAAATGCGCAGGCGGGTGTCCAAGCCGAAAATGGCGCAGATGGCCCGCCGCCCCGACTCGCGTCGGGAGACGCGGGGGCTGGCCAACGCATGGTGGAGATTGTGTTGCTGGAGCGGAGCTTGTACAATTGAAACGGGGAAGTCACATAACCGAAGAGGGCAGCGCCAAAGCTCCCGCCTATATTGTTACTTTCTCCACACTGGTGACACTACTATTAGCCTTTTTTGTTGTGCTGGTGAGCTTGGGAACCGTGCAAGACAGCACCTTGTTGGATACAGGCTCGGATATAGAATTAGTGAAAAAAGGGTTTGGAATAAGAGAGAGATTTGATTTTGGATACACCAAGATACTTCACCCCACAGGTGATGCTAATGAGCTGTCAGATGGCGCGTGCATAGATGCTGACGGAGAAAGAATACGTCTCACTATAAAAAGATTGGCCCAGCACGTAACGAGTATGCCCTCGCAAATAGTTGGAGAAAAGGCTGATTTCATAGTTACATCCATCCGATTCGCCCCGGGCGAGGCAGGCTTGAACGAGGAGGCAAGAAAATTCCTGGCCGGCTTTTGCATGGACTTACAGCAGAGTCCGGATTCTAAGGCTTCGAGCGTCTGCGTGCTTGGTTTGGCCGGCCAAGAGGCATCCGCAGAGGGTTCCGCCGCAGCGGGGCCCCAAGAGCAGTGGATATTGTCAGCCCAGCGCGCCCACGCCGCAGCAGAGGTCATAAGGGCTGCTTTGCCGGGTACATCCAAATGGTCGGTTTATTCATGGGGGGCAGGGCCGGCAAGCCAATGGATAAAGCAAGATAGATTAACCTCCGGAAATTCACACATATTAATCGCCNNGGATTAATTTGTACGTCTGTAAAGTTTTTCGACAGCCTGTTTGTGTAAAAACTCACAATTCGCAATTGGCAACTCGATATTTCCCGTGCGGATGCCGATCCTGATATTCCGGCACGCTATTTGCACATCATTAGCGCGTGGATCGGAGCCGCGACCGTAAGGGAGCGGCAGTAAGTATTTAACGAATTTGCTAATTAAGCAGTTTCGTAGCGTGGCACCGCACAAGAGAAGAATCATTATTCTGTTGATGCCGGCTGTGTTATTCGGCGGCGCACTTGTGCTCCGCTCGGGGCCCTCCGCTGCCGGCGGCGCTGGACCGAAAAATCCAGGACTTGTCCCTTCGGCAGACTCAGGGCAAGCTCTGGGCGAAGTCGAAGGATTCGACGCCAATTCATATTCAGTAGGCCGGCGAGATCTCTCAGCAAAGACAATCCCCGATCCCACTCTGCGAAGCAGCGCTTCGCTGCCCCGCGGCCAGAGCAGCGAGCTGCGAAGGACGAGTCAAGTCGGCAATGGCCTTGGTAGGGGGGAGCTATTCTTCAAGATGATGTTTTCTGTGGTGCTCGTCGTCGTGCTGGGTGCAGCGGCGCTCTATATGTCAAAGAAGGTTCTGCCCCGGATAACTAATCTGCCCGGCAAAGAAATTCGTATTCTCGAAACTGCTCACCTTGGGCCGCGTAAAGCGGTGCACCTGGTCAAGATAGGCAACCAGCGTCTGTTGATAGGCAGCACATACGAGAGCATCAGTATGTTAGCTGATGTTACTGAGCAGGATGAACCTGACTTGGTGAATCTCCGAGGGGAGCAGATCGATGCTTGTGTGAGAGAATAGATGTCTGCTAAAGTCGCCAAGATAGTTGTCGTTTTAGTCGTTTTGCTTTTGACGTTAGATCGCTTATCTCTCGGTCAGGGGCCGCCGCAGGCGGAAATTGGGAATTCCCGGCCAGAGGCGGGGCAGGGTCCCGGCGCTATGCCCAGCATCAAAGACCTGATGACCATGATAGATAAGGCAACCACCGATAACGGTGCCGGCAAGGATTGGTCGACGCCCGTCAAATTAGTAATCATCTTCACGGGCCTGGCAATTTTACCAAGCCTTTTGGTGATGATGACATCATTCACGCGAATAGTCATTGTCCTGGCTTTTGTTCGGCGGGCTTTGACTACACAAACCATCCCGCCAACCATCGCCATTATGGGTTTGGCGTTGTTTCTGACGCTATATACGATGGCCCCCACATATTCCAAGATCAACAGCGCTGCAATTCAGCCGTATCTGGCCGACGAGATTGATTTTACAGCAGCGGCGATTAGAGCCGGCGATTGCATCAAGGAATTTATGCTTCGCCAGTGCCGGCAGGCTGATTTGGCCCTGTTTGTGCAGATGGCCAAGCCGTCCAGGTCCGGTCCTGACGGGATAGAGCCTCCTACCAGTCCTGCGGATATTGGGCTGTATATCGTAATCCCTGCGTTTATCATCAGCGAATTTAGGACGGCGTTTGAAATAGGCTGCCTCTTATTTATACCTTTTTTGCTGGTGGATATGGTGATTGCAAGCGTCTTACTCAGTGCGGGGATGATAATGCTGCCGCCCATGATGATTTCGCTGCCTTTCAAGCTGATATTGTTCATACTTGTTGACGGGTGGGGATTATTGGCCAAAAGCCTTAGCTTGAGCTTCAAATGAAGTGAATTGAGAATTCAGGGCGATCAGCCCCCCTGCTCGGGGAATTAAGAATTTAGAATGTAGAATTCGTAGGTGGATTTTTTTCATTCTCAATTTTAAATTCTTAATTCTCGTGAGTCTTTCGTGGGAATTAGCCTATGGATAGCAGTCTTGCTCTTTATCTGGGCCGACACACACTGGAAACTGCATTGCTTTTAACTGCTCCGATTCTGCTTACCTGCGTTGTGGTAGGAGTAATTGTCACGCTGTTTCAGGCGGTTACTTCGATACGCGATATGACCTTAGCCTTAATTCCTAAGCTTCTGGCGGTAGGCGTTGTGGGGCTACTATTCGGCAGTTGGATGCTTCAGGTTTCGCTTAGGTTTACCAGCGAAATCTTTGCCTATATCCAAAATGTCGGACGCTAACTCATATTGCGTAGTGCGTATTGCGCATGACGCACCCCCGCCTGCGCGGGGGCAAGCTTGCCCCTGCGAAAGCAGGGGCATCACGCACGACAGAGGCGACATGTGGGATGCTTGAGAAACTGCTCAGTTTTGCGCTGGTTCTGACGCGGATTTCGGCCTTTTTGATGTTTCTTCCGGTTTTCGGCTGGCAGGTAGTCCCGGTGCAGATCAAAGTCGCTATGACAGTGGCGATGGCGATTTTCTTCTCGGTCATAGCACGTTGCGCCGTAGACCCCAAGCAGGTTTCTTTGCTGCAGGCGATACTTTTGGTAGCTAATGAAGCGACGTATGGACTGGCGCTGGGTCTGGTCGTGACTATTATGTTTTCGGTTATTAAATTCGCCGGGCAGACCATCGAGCGTGAGATGGGCTTGGTTATGGCAGAAATTCTTGACCCTTTGACCGGCGAGAGCTGCGAGGTCTTGGGCAGCTTGCTGGAGATGATATTTGTTATCCTATTCCTGAGCGCTAATGGGCACCATTTGTTTTTGCTGGTTTTACGCCGAAGCTACGAGGCCTTCCCGGCAGGTAGTATTCCCACTATAGCTGCTTTGGCCGGCGGCGTAGTCCAAGCCGGCTCCACCATGCTTTTGGCCGGCCTTAGATTGGCCGCACCGATGTTGGCAGCTTTCTTGGTGCTGATGGTGGCGCTGGCCGTGTTGGCACGAATCGTTCCGGAAATGGATATTCTATTTATCAGCTTCCCGTTGCGCATCGGGCTTGGGCTGCTGATGGTTGCGATGTTTCTGCCATTTCTTGCCGGTTTTGTAGCTGAATTTGCCGATTGGATGGGCATACTGTTGCCTTTGTGACCTGGCAATAGCGGACAAGAAAATTGAAAATTTGCAATTGAAAATTGAAAATCGAAAGAGATGCCGGAGCAGCCAGCCGCAGAAAGGACTGAACTTCCAACTCCAAGGAGGTTAGAGAAAGCCAGGCAGAAAGGTCAGGTGCCGCAGAGCCAAGAGCTGGCCTCGGTGGCGACATTGGCCGCGCTTATACTGGCGCTGGCTTTACTGGCGCCGACCCTGCTGCAGTGGTTCACGCTGGCAATTAAGTCCGCCTGCGGCGGATCGGGCCAGGTTCCCATTTTTGCCGACGTCAATGCGTTTATAGAATATAGCAACGCAAAAATCATCGATGCGATGCTTATTGTCAGCCCTATTTTTGTCGCACTTGCGGCGGCATCTGTTTTGGCCAGTCTCGCTGTGAGCGGGTTTAATTTTGCACCGGAAGCCCTAACGCTAAAATGGGACTGGATAAATCCGTCGGCTGGGCTGCAGAAACTTGTAAGTGCACGCTCGTTTGCCCACTTGGTTGTATCGATAGCCAAACTGTTTTTTGTCTCCATAATAGTTTGGTTGTAGCTT
>JAFNGF010000107.1:3157-4674 GCA_017885385.1 Planctomycetota bacterium | reverse complement strand
TGACCGATTCTCTTGCGATTAAGCCCGCTCGGTCAGCTTAATCGCTCTCACCTAAATTTCAATTAGTGCCTTGTTCGGATTTGTTCGGGCAGGTTTCCATATAATTTACGAAAGCGCTTTGTTGTATGGGAAATCATAGGCTATCAATATCTAACGGTTTTGTTCTTCCTTGCTTGTGCTCTTCAATGGCCTCGTCGGCAAGCCTGCTCAGAATATCTTCAGAACCTGCAAATGCTTTCTCCCATTTTTTTTCCGCTACCAGTTCATCCAATAACCGTTTGGCAAGTACGTTTTGTTCAAGTTCTGGTAACTTCGACGCTTCTTCAAATGCCTTTTCCAGAAGTTTTGTCATGTTCCACCTCTAATATATGCACACCGAACTATGTTTATGCGGGTTCCACATACCAATATGATATTACACTATAAAAAGGGAGATTCCCAAGAAAAAACAGCGGGAGAATGTGCACGTTTCAGCTACTTTGGCTATAATTCAATCAATGCTTTGGTTACGCCATCGCTATAACGGGCGACCATATCGAAGGCCTGCTGGGCTTGTTCAAGTTCAAACCGGTGCGTTATCATAAAGTCAACATGGATTTTTCCCGAGGCTATCAGGTCAATCGCCTTCTGTGTGCAATCGTTCTGCCTTCTGACGTTTATTAGGGTGAGCTCTTTTCGGCGCAGTATGTCGATAGGAAAGGAAATGCGTTCGATGCGGGGGATTCCGACCAGCATCAGTTTGCCGCCCGGCCTGAGCAGCTCAACCGCCTCATCAAGCGTGTCTTGCTGCCCCGCGCACTCGTAGACGATGTCTACGCCCAGCGGTTCTCGCCGGAGAATCTCCTTTACGATGTCCTGCCTTTGAGGATTGCCTGCCCAGACGGCGCCGGCTTTTTTTGCTATGTCGAGGCGGTAGTCTAATTTGTCGGTCACGTAAACTGCTTCTGCATTTTCGGCCTGCGCCGCTGCCATACAGCTTAGTCCTATTGGGCCGCAGCCCAGGATCGCGACCCTGGCATTTCTTGGAGGGTGGGATTGTTGTACCGAATATACGCCTATGGCAAGCGGCTCGCACAACACCGCCTGCTCCAGTGTAATCGCGCCATGCGTGGGGAAACAGCTTTCCTGTGGCATAACGATGAGCTCGCAAAGGCATCCGTTACCTTGCCCAGGCGTACCCAGAAAGCGCAGGTTGTAACAGGTGTTTTCTCTGCCCCGACGGCACTGGTCGCACTGACGGCAGGATACAGCCGGGTCGACCACCACCTGCTCGCCCACCTTGACGCGGTTGACGGATTTGCCTATAGCTTTTACCGCGGCGGCGCACTCGTGGCCTACTATGAAGGGATACTGCACAACCTGCGAGCCAATTCTGCCGGTCTCGTAGTAGTGCACATCGGAGCCGCAAACGCCCACCATCTCGATTTTTAGAAGGACATCGCCATCCTTTTCTATTTTTGGCAGTGGCACATCCGTCACCTGCATTTGGCAGATACCAGTCAGTACAGCCGCTTTCA
>JAFNGF010000107.1:688-3026 GCA_017885385.1 Planctomycetota bacterium | reverse complement strand
AAATCCTGGATTATTGCCATGATTACTTCAAGGGCACGAGTTTTATCTCAAAGAGCCTGGGCCATAACTTTCCCGTCACGAATAAGCGGTCGTCTGTAGCATCGTACGCAATGCCGTTGAGGACATCAATTGGCTGGGCAGTGTCCTGCAAGCTCAAAAGCCCGGTCAGGTATATCCAGCCGGTTACCTCGCCCGTCTGGGGCGAGATTCTTACGACCAGCTCCGTTGGCCAGACATTGGCAAAAATCTGCCCTTTGACGTATTCCAGCTCATTGAGCCCGCTGACGGGTCTATTGTTGTCATGTACTTCAATACGCCCGGTTTGCTCGAAAGTTTCAGGGTCCAAGAAGTGCAACGTTGATGTGCCGTCGCTCATCACCAGACGCTTTCCATCGTATGTAATGCCCCAGCCTTCGGTTGAATAATCGAACCTCTGCAGTAGCTGCAAGCTGTCTTTCTTGTAGACAAATCCGACATTCGACCTATAGGTCAGCTGAATTATCTTGTCTCTGTAGATGGTTATGCCTTCTGCGAAGAATTCAGCCGGCAGTTTGTACATCTGCAAGACACGCCCGGTTTCCAGTTCCACTTTGCGCAGCGTTGAGCTGCCGTGGAGTCCTGTGCTCTCATACAAGAGGCCATTTTCAAGCGCCAGGCCTTGCGTAAAAGCCTTTGGGTCGTGGTAGTAAGTCTTAACGACCTTGTATGTGTAAACTGCCGGCGTCTCGGAGGTCTTTGAGTTCGAGCACGATATGAGCAGAACACTTGCCGGCAGTGCAATAAGAGCGGCAAAGAACATCTTGAAGAGCTGGTTCACAAGCACTGCTCCATAGTCCCACCAATTGTATACATTAAATCCAAATCCTAATCTCTAAATCCTAAACAAATCCAAATGAGCAAAATGACAGCTTTGCTGTCATTCTGAGCGAAGCGAAGAATCTCCTCTTTTCTTGTCCAGGTCCTTCGGCTTCGCCTCAGGATGACACACAAGTGTCATTTTGAACATTTCAAATTCGAATTTTGATATTGTTTCGCATTTAGGATTTCGGATTTGGTGCTTGCCGATGCTATACGTTGAATCTGAAATTGATAATATCGCCGTCCTGCACGACGTAGTCTTTTCCTTCGAGGCGGATTCTGCCGGCTGCCTTGAGGGCCTTTTCATTGCCGTACCTTTTCAACTCGTCAAAAGCGAACGTTTCGGCTCTTATGAAGCCTCGTTTGATGTCACTGTGCACTTTGCCTGCCGCATCGAGAGCGGTGGTGCCTTGCTTTATCGGCCAGGCGCGTAGCTCATCCGACCCAACGGTCAAAAAGCTGATTAAGCCCATCGCGTTGTAGCAGCTCTTGACGAATTTACCTGCTGCCGATTCGGTGATTCCCAAATCAGCCATGAACTCTTTTCTGCTCTTGGCGTCTAATTGCGCCAGCTCGTGCTCCAGCTTGGCACAAATTGTAACGGCCTGCGCCGTACTATTAACTGCACCGATGAAATCAGACTCTTTGCCCAGTTGGTCTTCGCCGACATTTACCGCCACCGCCATTGGCTTTAGAGTCAAAAAGCCGAGCGATTTTATCATTTCGCGATCTGCCTCGGTCTGGATAGCCGAACTAATCGGCTTTTCTACCTCTATTACTTCCTGGAGTTTTCTTTGCAGAGCCAATTCTATCTTATCCTGTGCCTGGGTTTTGGTTGGTTTGCTGACCTGCTTTTGGAGTTTTTCTATCCGGGCTGTAACCACCTCTAAATCGGCAAGGAGTATTTCTGTCCGCAGCTCCGCTAAATCTCTTGCCGGGTCCACGCTGTTTCGGTAGGGGGGTACAGCCGGGTCTTCAAACGCCCGCACCACCAGCACAAGCATATCGACGGTTCTTATCTGGCTGATCAATCGTCTTGCTGCCGCCCGGCCACGCTCATCGAGAAAGTTAAAGCCCGGCAGGTCAAGGCAGTCAATTGTCGCGTATGTGGTCTTTTTGGGTCCATAGTGTTCGGTCAGGCAATCGAGCCTCTCATCGGGAACATGGACGATGGCTTCTTCAATTGCAGTCGAGCCGGCGGGTGCGATGGGCCTGCCGCTCAAACTTGCAAAGATAGTGCTCTTGCCGGACTCTAACAGACCAAGCAAAGCTACTTTCAATTACACAGCTCCTTGCGTATAGACACTATTTCCATGAGAATCGTAAGCCACAATTGCCGGGAAATCAACCACCTGCAGTTTTCTTATGGCTTCGGTTCCGAGGTCTTCGTAAGCGATTACTTCTGCGGCGATAATGTGCTGTGATAATAGTGCCCCTGCTCCGCCGATGGTGGAAAGATGGACGGCGCCATATTCTTTTA
>JAFNGF010000107.1:0-558 GCA_017885385.1 Planctomycetota bacterium | reverse complement strand
TTGTGGGCCACATCCCGAGCCCCGTAGATTACGCCGGCGATAAGAACCTCATCGCCCGCTTTCAGCGTGCGTACATCGGATTCTGTTAGAGGCGGCTGCAATTTGCGTTTCTGGCCCATGTGAATACTCATGAACTATAACGGCTGCAATGAGAAATCGCAAATGTCAAAATGTAAATATCTGAATTGTGGAATCGACGATGACTTTCTTCATTTTGGATTTTGAAGTTTAATCTCAGCCCAACGGGTGGTATAATCCTGCCTTATGGCTAAATATCCCATATTTCTGGACTTGACCGGACGCCGTGCTGTCGTTGTAGGCGGGGGGGTGGTGGCGGTGCGAAAGGCCCGCTCGCTAGTGGCGGCAAAGGCCCGGCTGGTGGTCGTGGCTGAAAAAGTCAACGACGTGCTCACCGGTCTGTGCACCGACAGCGGCGCCGAACTAATCAGGTCCAAGTATTCCAAAGACTACCTGGCTGGGGCGGTGCTCGTCATCGCCGCAACGAACGACCAGAGGCTTAATAGACGCATATACAAAGATTGTCAAGAGCTTGAGGTT
>JAFNGF010000106.1:5508-5757 GCA_017885385.1 Planctomycetota bacterium | reverse complement strand
TCCCTCTCAGTACCGGCGTTGGATCGTAAGGGTCGGGCAGATGACTGGTCTGTGCGCGCTCGACCATTCTCACGTACTCAACCGGAGCCGCGTATCCTCCATCGTGACCGGCACGAGTCTGTGAGAGCTTACCCGCCGCACCCCATAAGTTGGCGTGACCCACATCGTGATCGTCCGGAATCGTCACGGTGGGCGTGTTGCGAATGATTTCACCGAAATCTCTGCCGAATTTTAGCCAGTATGCGTAGT
>JAFNGF010000106.1:4643-5409 GCA_017885385.1 Planctomycetota bacterium | reverse complement strand
TTCCGTGAGCGACACGATATTCGACGTCTTTTGTGCAGTCCCAGCTCTCGACCCGGAAGTGTGCCGTCCAGCCATTCTCGATTACCTGGGCATCGGCTGCTTGTTTCCAATTCCCATCTTCCTTTATCTCGAGACGCACTTTTCTTTCTTCGCCTTCTTTTAGCGGATAAAGCTGGGCGGTCATTTTGAGGATGTTGTTGTGCGCAGTGTACAACGCAAAGCAAATGACCTGGTCGCGCGACACATCGGGAATCTTAAGCAACTCATCCTTCGCAGCACTACGGAGAATAGATTGCCCCCCGGCGGCGCCGACCAGCGGCTTAGCCGCCAGTAAGCCGGTTGCGAGAAGTGCGACAAGCACTTTTGTATTTATTAGCCTCATAATTACACCTTTCTGCCGCGACACCATCCCTCGACTGCGCTCGGGATGGCGAGCCCGTCGAACCATATCAGCGTCTGCCTCAATAATATGCGAATAAGAAGAATTTGACAAGTGCCGATACCGCGTGCTATATTCCAAAACCAACGGGCGATGCCGGCGTAGCAGATTAATCCGCCACGCGGCTCGGCGGATTAACCGCAGAGCACGCTGTAACGCAGGGACTGGAAAAATAAATAATATTCTCTCCGCGACCTCTGCGGGCTTCGCGGTAAAGAAGGCTGACTCACGAGGAGCAAAAATGATGCGCTATATTGGCAAAATCGTTACTCTGTTTGCCGTAGTGGGACCTCTACTGGCAATTCTTACAGTGCCGGGCTTGACGGC
>JAFNGF010000106.1:0-4623 GCA_017885385.1 Planctomycetota bacterium | reverse complement strand
CCGCGATTCAGCGGTACGACGTCATTGTTCTGCATTTTATGCCCTGGGAACAAACTGCGCCGGCGGATGCGGCGAGGGCCAATCTGCGTGAATTTGTGCGCGGCGGCAAAGGTCTATTTATTGTGCATTTTGGCTGCGGCGCATTCCCGGATTGGCCAGAGTTCGTCAATCTTGCCGGCCGAGTCTGGGACCCCAAGGCAAGAGCTCACGACCCACAAGGCGCCTTCGGCGTTAATATCACCGACACGGACCACCCGATAACGCGAGGGATAAAGTCGTTCCAGACCGAAGACGAACTATACACTTGCCTTACGGGTGATCGCCCCGTCAAGCTGCTGGCGACGGCCAAGTCGAAAGTGGATGGTAAAGACTATCCGATGGCGTTCGCATTTGAATACGGTAAGGGCCGGGTCTTTCATAGCGCGTTGGGGCACGACGCCAAGGCAATTGGCAACCCGAATGTTGCTGAACTATTTAGGCGAGGCTGCGCGTGGGCGGCAGGTCTTGCATTCGTGGCACGGGCTTCCAGCCCGTGAAAACACGGCCAGGATGGCCGTGCCACCTAAATTTTTAGCCCCATGTTCTACGTGGGGTTTTACTTCTATAAGGAGAGACTCTTATGAAAGTCGGATTTAATATGTTGTTGTGGACAACACACGTAACTAAAGAGCACCTGCCGCTGCTGAAAACTCTCAAGAAGGTCGGCTATGACGGGGTCGAGATACCAGTATTCGGCGGGGATGCCGCACACTTTGAAAAAATTGGCAAAGCGATAAAAGATAATGGGCTTGCCTGCACAACCGTGACGGTCATCCCCGACGAACAGCGCAATCCAATCAGCGCCGACGCCAAGTGCCGCAAGCAGGCGCTGGAGTATCTAAAGTGGGCGATTGACTGCTCGCAGGCGATGGGCTCAGAGGTGCTGTGCGGGCCTATTTATCAGCCGCTCGGGATGTTCAGCGGGAAGCCTCCTACCGAACAGGAAAAGAAACGCGCGGCTGAGGTGCATCGCAAGGCTGCTGAATTCGCTGCTAAGGCAAACCTTGAGCTGGCCGTAGAGTTTCTCAACCGCTTCGAATGCTATTTTCTAAACACGATGGCTGATGCGGCAGCTTACGTCAGGCGCGTCAATCATCCGAACGTGGGCGTTCTGTTCGATACCTTTCACGCCAACATCGAAGAGAAGGACCCGGTCGGCTGCATCAGCAAGCACATTAAGGCAATCAAGCACGTGCACATCAGCGAGAACGACCGTGGCACGCCGGGCAAAGGTCATATCGACTGGCCGGGCACATTCAAGGCTCTGCGCAGTAGCGGTTACGATGATTGGCTGGTGATAGAAGCGTTCGGGCGGGCGCTACCGGACCTCGCCGCCGCCACCAAGGTTTGGCGGGACTTCTTCGCCAGACAAGAAGACGTCTACAAACAAGGGCTAAAATTTGTAANNATTTTGTCGGCCCTTTTATGTTTTGTCACAAGTCTTTGCCTGGCAGAGGAATCGGATTTTAAGTCCATCTTCGATGGCAAAACACTCAGCGGCTGGAAGGCGCCCGAGATGAGCTACTGGTCAGTCGAAGACGGCGCAATCACAGCTCAATCCACGCAGCAGAATCCCGTAAAATCGAATCAGTTCCTGGTCTGGCAGGTGGGTGAGCTGGACGACTTCGAGCTGAAGCTCAAGTACCGTATCGACGGAACGCCCGCGGCAAACTCCGGCATCCAGATTCGCAGCCACGTTCCAGCCGACGGCCATGTTGCCGGCTACCAGGCGGACATCGACAGGGGCGGCACATACACGGGCGCACTCTATGACGAGGGCGGCCGAGGAATGCTCGCCGAGCGCGGAGAGATATCCATCATAGGCGCCGACGGCAAAAAGAGCAGCACTCCGCTCGGCGACTCTTCGCAGCTATTTGCAAACATCAAAAAGGACGGCTGGAACGATTATCACATAATCGCCCGCGGCCCACACATTATCCTGAAGATCAACGGCAAAATCACCGCCGAGGTCATTGACGATGACAAGGCCAACCAGGATCTGTCGGGCGTGCTGGCTCTGCAGTTGCACGCCGGACCACCTATGAAGGTTCAGTTTAAGGACATCCAGCTCAAGCGGCTGAAAATGGAAAATAGAAAAAAAGTAGTCCTCGTCGCCGGCCCTGCCAGCCACGGTTACGGCAGCCACGAGCACAACGCCGGCTGTCTTCTGCTGGCAAAGCTGCTCAACAAAAACATGCCGAATATGTACGCGACGGTGTACACGAACGGCTGGCCCAAAGACCCGACCGCCTTTGACAGCGCAGACGCGATAGTATTTTTCTGCGACGGGGGCGGCGGGCACGTGGCTATGCCGCACCTGGAAGAGATAGACCGGCTGGGCAAACAGGGCGCAGGCATCGCCTGTCTTCACTATGCGGTAGAGCTGCCCAAAGGTGAGCCAGGCAATTATCTACTTGACTGGACCGGCGGCTACTACGAGACGTTCTGGTCGGTCAATCCAATTTGGAAAGCCGAGTTCAAGGAATTGCCGGATCACCCAATCACTCGCGGCGTCAAGCCTTTCGCGATAGATGACGAGTGGTACTACCACATGCGCTTCGTGGAAGATATGAAAAATGTCAGCCCGATTCTTACCGCTGTGCCGCCCGACAGCACGCGTAAGGGAAAAGACGATCCTCACAGCGGCAATCCGACCGTCCGTGCGCGGATGGGCATGCCGGAGCACGTAGCATGGGCGTATGAAAGACCAGGTGGTGGGCGGGGCTTCGGCTTCACCGGCGGACACTGGCACTGGAGCTGGGCGCACAACGACTTCCGCAAACTTGTGCTTAACGGCCTGGTGTGGGTCAGCGGCACCGAGGTGCCGCCTAACGGTGTGCCCTCAAGAACGCCGTCTCTGGAAGAGCTCGAAGCAAACCAGGATTATCCGAGGCCGGATAATTGGAATCGAGAAAAAATTCAACAGATGATTGAGCAATGGAACAGGTGAGCAGCAGAATTGAAAATCGAAGATTGACAACCGACAATTAACTGGCTCGGAAAGGAGTATTCTCATGCGTAAGTTAGTTCTGCTGATGGTGGTGGGTTTTGCTTTTGCAGTGCACGTTTCAGCGGCACAGGCTGCGCCTGAGTATCGCCGGCTGCCGGTGAAAGAGTACGTTAATAAGATGAAGGCCGGCTGGATCGGACAAATGGCCGGCGTCGGCTGGGGTGGGCCAACTGAATTCCGCTGGACGGGTCAAATCATACCAGAACCAAACATCCCTCAGTGGCGTCCCGAAATGATCAACCAGTTCAACCAGGATGATATCTACGTGGAGATGACGTTTTTGCACACGCTGGAGCAATACGGCCTTGATTGCTCGATCCGCCAAGCGGGCATAGATTTTGCCAATAGCGGCTATCCGCTCTGGCACGCCAACAATGCAGGCCGAACGAACCTGCGAAACGGCATCGCTCCGCCCGATTCAGGCCATCCTGAATTTAACAAACACGCCGACGACATTGATTACCAAATCGAGGCGGATTACGCAGGCTTGATCGCTCCGGGCCTGCCCAATATCGCCATAGAGCTGGGCGAAAAATTCGGCCGCCTGATGAACTACGGCGACGGCCTGTATGGCGGGCAATTTGTTGGCGGAATGTACGCGCAGGCCTTCTTTACCGATGACATGGAAGAAATTGTCCGTGCCGGACTTCAGTGCATCCCCGCGAAAAGCCAGTATGCCGAATGTATCCGCGACCTGCTGGCCTGGTACAAACAGAATCCTGACGACTGGCAAAAAACCTGGAACCTCGTGGAACAGAAATACCACCAGGACCCAAAGTACACGCACGGCTTGTGCAGCGGCCCGGGCGGAAAGGATGCCGGCAGTATCGACGCCAAGCTCAACGGCGCATATATTGTGCTGGGCCTGCTCTACGGCAAGGGCGACCCGGACAAGACTATCATCATCTCGACCCGCTGCGGTCAGGACTCCGACTGCAACCCGGCGAACTCAGGCGGCATACTTTTTACGACCATCGGCTTTGAGAAGCTGCCGGATAAATTCAAATCCGCCCTGAACCCGGAGGGCAAATTCAGCCATACGCCGTACAACTTCCCGACGCTGGTGAAAGTCTGCGAAAAACTTGTCCGCGAGGCTCTCAAGCGCGCGGGCGGCCGAATAGAAAAAGACGCCACTGGCCAGGAAATCTTCGTTATCCCGATTGCTCAGATTCGTCCAAGTAAGCTCGAACCGTGTTGGGAGCCCGGCCCGATTGCCAACAGCCGATTTACCGAAGAAGAAATGCGCAAAATTACTGTCCCGGAGAAGACAAAATAGCGGCGCCCCGCCCACAGGTGGCAGGGCTAAACTGGCGGCAGCCCCGATAAATCGGGGTGTCTTGTGCCGTCAGTCATCCGTACAGAACTGCCGTTATGGTAAGGGCGTTGAAAAGTGCGTGGATGAAAATCGCTCTGAACAAAGAGCCGGTCTTTTCATACGCATAGCCCAAACATGCTCCCAATAATAGTAGTGCCGGCCAATGTGCGGGATTTTGGTGCGCGGTCGCAAATACGATAGAGCTTATCGCGATCGCCTGCCAAGTATTCTCTACCGCTCCCCGCTTTCGCGGGGACAG
>JAFNGF010000105.1 GCA_017885385.1 Planctomycetota bacterium | reverse complement strand
GCCTATCCATACAGTCGCAATCTGCAGTAACCGACATTATATAGTTGAAAAAGGCGGCTCGGTTCTCTTTGCCCTTTAGCGTGCCCAGGGCATATTCGGCGATGCCTTTCTGAAGCGTTTCGCACTCCTGGCCCCAATTACATTCTACCGCCCCGAATCGGCAGACCGCCAGGCATTCTGCGCAGCTAATACATTTGTCCCGGTCGATGTGCGCTTTCACATCGCCCAGGGTGATAGCATCAGCCGGACAGTGCTCAAGACATTCGCCGCAGCGTCTGCAGTCGTCTCCTATGCTCAGTGTCAGAGCTGCGTGCTGTTTCATCTTTCCTTTTTTGCTTGCACAGCCCATGCCCAGCGTTTTCAGCGTGGCTCCAAGACAGGCGGCGCAGTGGCCGGTAACGTGAGCGACGGAAAGAATTGACTGGCACCGGGCGATGTCAGAGGCGATAAAAACTTCTTTATTGACCTGGCCGTTGATTTGCACGGGCGTTTGCGATGTCCCGAACAATCCGCCGCTTACAATGAACGGTACGCCCAGCCCGTCCAGGCCGAAGCCGTGCTCAGCCGCCAAGATACTATGGTCGATGGCGTTGTGTCTTGCGCCCGTGTACAAAGTGCAGGTGTCGGTTAAAAACGGCTTTGTCTTCAGGGCCAATAGTTCCTCCGCCAGGGCCTTGATGTAGGGGGCCTTTACATAAGTATTGTTACCTTTTTCGCCGATATGAATCTTGACCGCCGTGAAGTCGTTTTTCTTAAAGCAGCCCGAGAAGCCGCCCGCCTTGAACAGTTTGCGGGCCTTTTCAGAGATTACTTTTTCGCCATCGCTTTCCGCGGCCTTGATAAAATACACTTTGGAGCTCATAGAAATTGTCACCTGCGATCAAAAAGGTCTGCCCACGCTTCGTAGGCCTATTCCGCCTGACCAGCGGCACGGCCATTATACCGCTTTCGCGGCATAATTCAAGGGTGCTCACATGGTCAAATGCTCCAGCAGTATTTTCACGCCCAGGCCGATAAGAGCCAGGCCGCCGATCGCTTCTATTTTGCTTTCAAAGAAGTGCCCGGTTCTCTTGCCGATTGAAACGCCCAGCGCAGATAAGCTAAATGTTACTACGCCAATAATCGCTGCGGCTGTCGCTATCGGAATTTTCAAAAGCGGAAGTGTCACGCCAACCGTCAGGGCGTCAATACTGGTGGCAATAGATAAAACAAGCAGAACAAAGATGTTCGACAGGTCAAAATTTTCCCCGGCTGGTGCGAGCTTAAAGGATTCGTAAATCATTTTGCCGCCCACCGCAGCCAAAAGGGCAAACGCTACCCAGTGGTCGTAGCCTGCGATGTATCCTTTTACGGTAAGGCCGGCCAGAGCGCCAACAAGCGGCATAAAAGCCTGGAAGCCGCCGAAGAATACGGCCATTCGCAGTGTGTGTCTTACTTTTAACTGTTTGCACGCAGCCCCGCTGACAACGGAAACTGCGAAGGTATCCATTGATAGGCCGACCGCGATAATTATGATTGTGACTAAATCCATAATTGGTTATGGACAGTTTCCTCATCCAAAAACCCCGCAATAAACCCGTCCTGAGCAGGGTCGAAGGATTGCGGGGCTAAATATAAAGCCTGCGGTTTCACCGCAAGTTCCCATCGTTAAGGTTTGCACGATTTGCAAGGCTTTTTGCCNNTGGGGCCTTGGCGGCAGATTCGCCTTTCGGCTGTTCGGCGCGGGCGGCACCGTCTGCGGGGACAGCCTCTTCACCAGATGGATTGGCTGCAACGCAGGTTGCAATGAATGTATCGACCTGGCGAAGGACGACTTTAGCAAGCTGGCCAGACATATCGGCAAGTGAAGCAGCCACCGTGGCCGGCTCGGCTTTCCAGACATCCGCTATGAATGTCCCAGAGCGGTCATATTTATGTGCTAAATTAACTGCCCTGGATAAAAAGGTCTGTAGCCGGCAGACGTATTCTCCAGAATCAGCCAGCTTGAATGCCTCCAATTGAACCTTAAGCTGCGAAATCTCACCCAGGCCGTACACCACACCTTCTTCGGGAGTGAATATGTTTAGCCCGGCTTTTTTCACTCTATCTTCAACTTGGGCTTTTAGCCCTTGCGGGTCAAGAAAACCTTTCTCAGGTACTCTATCGGGCGGCACAACAGTAACCGTTATTAGCTTGATCCCCACCAAACCTGGGTCAGGAGAAATACGCTCACGCTTCTCAGCAGGTGGGTGGTACTCTAATTGGGCCAAAGCAGAGACACTACAAATTGCCGTCGCGAGAGCCAAAATAAGATAACAGTTTCTGGTTTTCATAGCTCACCCCTGTTTCCAGATTTCACCTTAGGTCATACCCAAAGCCTTGTTCACTGCGGCCTTCATTTTGGAAAGGCCGGTCTTTGCCACTTCCAGCGCGTCCTGCTGCCAGTAGGTAGGATTGAAAAGCTCCAGTGACAGGACCGCCCCACTGCCGTTTGCGTGCAGGTCGCGCAGAATTTGCGTCAGCGGTGCGATGCCGTCGCCCGGATACACTCGGTCGCGGTCGGTTATCTTATCGCGCGGCGGCTCAGCCGGATAATCGTTCAGATGAAAGACGTGAATCGCCTGGGCGCTGAGCAGCTTCAGGCCGTTAAAGTCGGAGCCGCCCTTGTAGATGTGATAGACATCGGGCAGCAGACACGCCTTGGGATGCCCGCTTTCGATCGCCACAAACATCGCCTGGCCCAATCGGTGCAGATTCCTCGATGAGCCCCACAACTCCAGTTGCGGCACGACTCCAAGCTGGTCGC
>JAFNGF010000104.1 GCA_017885385.1 Planctomycetota bacterium | reverse complement strand
TCCTATATGCGACCAATATGAGCGTGGGGATGAATGTCTTATTTTCTCTGGTAGGGAAAGTCGCCGGAATGCTCGGCGAAGAGTACGACATAGAAATCATCGAGCAGCACCATCGATTCAAGAAAGATGCTCCCAGCGGCAGTGCTCTCACGTTAGCTGAAAATATCTGCAAGGCGACCGGCAGAGATTTCCCGCAAGCCGTAACTGTCGGCAGGAGTGGTAAAGACGCCTTACGCCAAAAGGGAACTATCGGTGTGCACGCGATTCGGGCAGGCGACATCACCGGCGAACACGAAGTTATTTTCAGCACGCTCGGCGAAACAGTTACTGTCAGCCATAGCGCTCACAGTAGGGACACCTTCGCGCGGGGAGCACTGCGGGCAGCAGAATGGCTGGTCGGCAAAAAACCTGGCTTATATTCGATGGCCAACGTTTTGGGTATCGAGTAGGGTGTTCGTAGCGTATAAACCCGTGGTAAAACGACGGGCTAAATATTTTGCCCCGCGATCGTTTGGCCCGGCCCAGGATGGGCTCACTGCGGGGTTCTATCTCTATGGGGGCCAGTCTATCCCTTTGATGCCATGGATTGTCAGGTTTGCGTGCGGTAGGCCATCGCGGGCGGGGCGAATTTGGTTGGCCCTGAGTAAGCGAATCTGCCCATCAGCGAAGAGGAAATTTCGGCTGCCCTGCCAGCACCACCAGCCCTTATCATCATCCACAGGCAAATGATTGCTGAGCCATTCGCCGATGAGAATCTTGCCGGATGGATGAGCCACAGCAAAACCTCGCTGCGGTATAGATGGCTGCGCCTTTGTGTAGGTGTCACTCTTGTCGTTCATTGCATCGATCTGGTCGGGACTATGATAAAAGGCCATCGAGTAGGCGTAACTTGTGGACTCGTATTCATCTCTGGCGATGCGGTCTTGCGGACAGAACAAAACTGACGGATTGTTGGCGTCGATATTGTCGCCCAGATACGGCTGGATAATGCTTCGCCAGCCTCGGCCCATCCACAGCCAGTAGCCCCCCGGCAGCGGGTCCTGGGCACACGGATACGCATTGTCGTTTGCATTCAGGTATAAGCTCAGCGATAAATCAATCTGCTTAAGGTTGTGCGCACAGGCCAGGCGTCTTGCGGCGGACCTCGCCCTGACGAATGAGGGCGTAAGGATAGACAGCAGAAGGCCGATAATGGTGATAACAACAAGCAACTCCACAAGACTGAAGGCGGCAGATAAGTGACCCCCAGTAGAACTGGGGGCTAAATACATTTCATATTTAGCCCCGCGTTTTACGCAGGGTTCTATTTCAAGATTTGGATTTCGGATTTCCACGAACTATTCGACCGTGACACTTTTGGCGAGGTTCCGCGGTTTGTCAACATCGTGTCCGCGCAGCACGGCGGCGTGGTAAGCCAAAAGTTGCAGCGATACAACAGTAAGCATCGGCTGTAAAGGCTCAGGAGCATCCGGAACGGTGATCAGATGGTCAGCGTGCTGTTTGATATTCTCATCGCCCTCGGCGGCGACAACGATAATCTTGCCGCCGCGTGCCTTGACTTCCGCGATATTGCCCATAATCTTATCGTATTGCGGCCCCGAAGTGGCGATGAAAACCGCAGGCATACCATCAGCAATCAAGGCAATCGGCCCATGCTTCATCTCCGCTGCCGGCAGACCCTCCGCGTGAATGTAGCTTATTTCCTTAAGTTTCAACGCACCCTCAAGGGCAACCGGATAATTGAAGCCTCTGCCCAGAAAGAGCCAGTTGTCCTTATCAATATTTGCTAACGCAATTTGCTTAATGTGCTCAGACTGTTCGAGCACGCGGGTCATTTTGGCTGGTATGCGAGAAAGTTCATCGATGTAATCGGCGGCCTCGGTACTGCTTATGTGTTTTCTTCTTCCCAGCTCGATCGCCAGCATCGTTAGCACGGCCACCTGGGCGGTAAAGGCCTTTGTGCTGGCAACGCCAATCTCCGGCCCAACGTGCAAATATATGCCGGCGTCGGTAGCTCGGGCTATGGAAGAACCCACTACGTTTACGATGCCCAGCACGGTGGCGCCTCTTTCTTTGGCCTGCTCCACCGCTGCCAGGGTGTCCGCGGTCTCGCCTGACTGGCTTATGGCTATGACCACAGTGCCGTCCTCGATGACCGGGTTGCGATATCGAAATTCACTGGCATATTCTGTCTCTGTGGGGATACGCGCCAAATGCTCAAACAAAAACTCGCCCACCAAAGCCGCGTGGAAAGCCGTGCCGCAGCCGGTGAGGATAATATGTTTGGTGCGCGTCAGCTCCCGCAAGTGATTTGCTATGCCGCCCAGCTTGATTTTCCCGCTTTGCCGGTCGATTCTGCCGCCCATACAGGTGCTTAGGGCCTTGGGCTGCTCCAAAATCTCCTTGAGCATATAATGTGCAAAGCCGCCCAGCTCGATTTGGTCCAGAGAGAACTCAATTTGGCTGAGGTCTTTGGTGACGGTTACATTGTCAATCGTTTTGGTATGAAACCCGTCACGGCTGATGGTAACCATTTCGTTGTCCGCGAGGTAAATCGCCTGGGTGGTGTGCTCGACGATGGCGGCGGCATCCGAAGCCAGGATGTATTCGTTATCTCCGACGCCTAAGATCAAAGAGCTTCCTTTTTTCGCCCCGATGAGCATATTGGGAAAATCGCGGCAGACAATTCCCAGCCCATAGGTGCCATGCAGCTCGCGCAGGCCTTTCTGAACCGCCCATTCAAATTTGTTCTGC
>JAFNGF010000103.1 GCA_017885385.1 Planctomycetota bacterium | reverse complement strand
CGAGCTGTCGGCTATTGCAGAGCGTCACGGTATCGAGATGTTTTCCTGCTGCAGCGACTACTTAGCAGGCGGCAGAATCAAAAAAGCTCACTGCATCGATGGCAGCATCCTCGAGAAGTTATTTTTCCCGGAAGGGTTCCAGTACACGGAAAAGCCCACACGGGCTGAATGCGGCTGCATCGAGAGCATCGATATTGGCACGTACGACACCTGTCCGCACGGCTGCGTGTATTGCTATGCCAACGCGAATAAGAGCAGGGCCTATGAGTCCTTCCGCAAGCACGATAAGGATTCTGCCTTTTTAGGCTACGGTAAATCCGAATCAGACCGCTGGCTCATGGAAATAGCCAGTGGTGACTGGTTAGTTAGCTAACCAAGGGCCATATCTAATACTAATTGTTCGATCGCCACCTGTGCTTTTGTTTGGCCGGTTTTTATCGCATAATCAATCGTCCCCAATTGGGACAGAATCCGGCTGAGCTGGGGCAAGGTTATTTTACGGACTTGCTCAAAGAAGCCTTCTATATTGGCCCAAATTCGCAGGCGCTTGGCAACTTCAGAGGTGCTCGTGCCTTTTTCAAGCAACACCGTGGCGTGATACATTCTGCGGAAATGAAAGGCAAAAGCCCCGACTACCGTATATTCGGCGTTTTTATCCTCTGCGAACATGTTTCGCAGGCGAGCTATCGCTTCTGCTGTCTTACCGGCGACCATAGCGTCAATCACCTCAAAGGCGCCGTAAATGCGGTTATAGCCGATGAGTGACTCTACGTGCTTAGCCGTTATGACCTTTTCCGCGTCGGCAAATACAGCCAGCTTGTCGATCTCACTGTATAGACGCGGCAGGTCGTCGCCGGTCAGCTCGATCAGCAGCTCGGCGGCGTCTTTATCGAGCCTTTTATCGTGTGCGTCGCCGGCGTATTTTGACAAGCGGCCGGGCAGCTGCCAGGACGGAGGCTGTTTCACCTCGATTAATTTGCCGACCTCGGGCAATTTTTTAGCCAGTTTTGTACGGGCGTCCCAGGTCCTGACCGTCAATATTAGTTGTCCGGTGCGGCAGGGATTATCGAAATACTTTTCGAGCAAGGGGCGGTTTTGCGATACGAATTCATCTGCGTTTTTCACGACAACGACGCGCTTTGGGGTCAAGAACGGAACAGTCCGAAGTTCATCCAGAACATCGGCAACTGAGACCTCGCCCGCATCGGCAACAAAAAGCCCGGTGGCTCTTTGTGAGGGCTCTATAAGCTGCTGGAGAAATTCCTGGCACTGTGCGTTGACCAGCGAGTCATTTTTGCCGGCAAATACGTAAATCATTTTAGCTTTTCAACCAGGCATTACACGGATTTCACTGATTGGGATCTTCAAGTTTGTCCTTATTCTCCGTGTAATCTGTGAAATCTGTGGTTAATTATCTTCAGCGACTATTTTTTCTGCGGCAACAAGTTTGTCGTCGGGTTTTAGCTTGATAAGCCGCACGCCCTGCGTGTTTCTGCCGATGGAGCGGATTTTGTCCAGCCCGGTTCGGATAATCATTCCGTTAGCGGTAATAAGCATCAGATCGTCGTTGCTTTGGACCGCTTCTAGTGCTACTACTTTGCCGTTTCGAGCGGTGGTTTTTATGTTCTTCAGGCCAACGCCGCCCCGCCCTTGCGGCCGGTAGCTCTCAGTGGCGGTTCGTTTGCCGTAGCCGTTTTCGCAGACCGTAAATAGCGACGCCTTTTCCTCGACAATTACCATTCCCACCACCGCATCTCCTGGCCGGAGTTTTATTCCCCGCACCCCCCTCGATGCCCGGCCCATCGAGCGGACTTTGCTTTCGTCGAAGCGGATGGTCATTCCGTCCCGCGTACCGAGGATGATATGGTCGGACCCTTTGGTCAGCGAGGCTCCTATCAGGGCATCGTTAGGGTCAAGGTTGATGGCAATTACGCCGGTCGACCTTGGGTTGCTGTAGGCTGAGAGCTTTGTCTTTTTTACGATGCCGTTCCTTGTGGCCATGATAAGCTGCCGCTGTTGCTTTTCGTCCTGTTCGCCGTTGAAGCTGCTGACATTAATCACCGAGGCTATTTGCTGATCTGCGAGCTTCAGCAGGTTCACGATATTTCGTCCTTTGCTCTGCCGCGACATGCTCGGAACATCATAAACCTTCAGCCAATAGCATCTGCCGCGATTGGTAAAAATAAGGAGATAATCATGTGTCGAGGCGACAAAGAGGTGCTTTATGAAATCGCCCTCTTTGGTGTCTGAGCCGATGATGCCTCTGCCGCCTCTGGCCTGTCTGCGGTAGGTGTCAATCGGCATTCGCTTGACGTACCCGTCGTGGCTGACGGTGACAATGACTTCCTCCTCGGCAATCAAGTCTTCGATTTCGAGCTCCTCGGCTTTAGCGGTGATTTTTGTCCGCCTGGTGTCGCCGTATTTTTCCTTTATCTCGTGAATGTCCTCGCGGATGATATCCAGCAGAAGTGCCTCGTCGGCCAGTATTGCTTCGTAGCCTTCTATCTGCTCGGTAAGCTCGGCGTATTCTTTGGCCAGCTTTTCCATTTCCAGGCCGGTCAGCCGCTGCAGCTGCATGGTCAGAATCGCATCAGCCTGTGGGCCGGTCAGGAAATGCCTGCCTTTGGCTTTTTCCTTTACAAAGGCCTTGGGCAGGATATTCTTCAGCGTGGCTTCCTCAGCTAATCGCAGCGGCTTTTTCATCAGGCCAAGCTTCGCTGTCGGCGTGTCGGGCGATTTCTTTATCAGCTCTATGATTTCGTCAATGTCACTGACTGCTAATATCAGGCCTTCCAGAATGTGGGCCCTATTTCTGCATCTTTTTAGCAGGAATCTGCTTCGCCTTCGGACAACGATTTTGCGGTGGTCAATGAAGCAGTCAAGAAGTCCCCTGATATTCAGGGTTTCGGGTCTGTTATTAACCAAAGCAATGTTGGAGATGGCAAAGGTGCTCTGCAGAGGCGTGTAACGGTAAAGCTTGTTGAGCACGATTTCGGCATCGGCGTCTTTCTTTAAGTCCACCACGATGCGCAGCCCGTGACGGTCGGATTCGTCTCTAACGTCGGCTATTTCCGGGATCACATCGTTGTGGACGCAGTCGGCAATTCTCGAGACAATTGTAGTTTTGATAACCGTATAAGGTATCTCGGTTATTACGATTCTGGTCTTGCCTTTTTTGGAGGCTTCGATGTCTGCTTTGCCTCGCACTGTCAGATGGCCGCGGCCGGTCGTGTAGGCGTCCTTGATGCCCTTTGTGCCGCAGATAATGCCGCCCGTGGGGAAGTCCGGGCCGGGCAGAACCTTCATAATATCTTTGAATCCGCAGTTCGGGTCGTTGATAACCACCAGCAGCGCATCGCAGACCTCGGCGATATTGTGCGGCGGAATGTTTGTGGCCATCCCGACCGCGATGCCCATCGAGCCGTTGGCCAGCAAGTTCGGAAACTTCGACGGCAAAACAGTCGGCTCCGTCCGCGTTTCATCATAGTTGGGCACAAAATCGACCGTGTCGTGGTCGATGTCTTCGAGCATATCCATAGCTGGCCGGGCCATCCTAGCTTCGGTGTATCGCATGGCAGCCGGCGGATCGGCGTCTATACTGCCGAAGTTGCCTTGGGGATCGATCAGCGTATAGCGCATATTCCAGTCCTGAGCCATACGCACCAGTGTTCCGTAGGTGGCCTGGTCGCCGTGAGGATGATAGTTGCCGCCGGTATCGCCGACGATTTTGGCGCACTTGCGGTGTGCGCTTCGCGGCCCCAGATTCAGGTCGTTCATCGCCACCAATATGCGTCTTTGCGAGGGCTTCAAGCCGTCGCGAACGTCGGGCAGGGCACGCGAAACGATGACGCTCATCGCATAGTTTAGGTATGAGTTCTTTAGCTCATCCAGGATGCGCAAGTCCTCGATGCGCTCCTGGGTTTTTGTGACTTCTGTCATATCCGTATCTCGTTATTTATGATTCTGGCTTGCCCATTCTGTCCGGCTTGGTCTGGCCCAAAACGCTGCCCTTAGACCTGTTGGGGCCGGACTTCCGTACACGGATTCAGGCACTTGTATTCCCACAAGACAGTATCCTTCAGGGCCATAGATTACCTTCGGTCGGGCGAAAAGTCAAGAATAAGGGGCATTGACTTTTGCATTGGTGCTTTGCCCAGGCGCTGGGCGTTTTTGTCAATCGCCCGATAAAACAAATAGGACCAAGGCGGGCTGCCCCGCGGCCAGCGCAGCGAGCTGCTGCCCCCCGCCGTTGGGCGGGCGGCACGCGCAGCACAGCAGGTAAATCTGCAAGTCGGCGGGTCTTTCAATCAAAACAAAATGGACGAAAAAAGCGGAAATTCCGGCAGAATTTTTTGGCTTTGCCGATTAGTGGTTTATACTTTAGGTGAAGGAGCAATGAAGGAGCAATCATGTTCTGGAAAAATTACGCATAATACTCCTTCCTTCTCTTCTAAGGGGGGCAGGCTGACCAGCCAAGTGGCACATAATGGGGGGGTCACTGTCTCCCCTTTTTTTTTGCGCAGACATTCCCCAATCTGTTTCTATCCCGGGGGCATCTTCTACTTCGCTTGGCGGCGGCGCCGATTGTGATGAAGCTGCCGTTGTCGGCTCACCCAAACAAAAAACGAGCTATGGGAGTAAGTCCATAGCTCGTTCTTGTCTGGGTTCCCGCTTGACGGGAACCCGATATGAGGGGGGCTTTAGGTCAGCAATGAGCTCTGCGCCGGCAGAATAGTCCCAGGCTGCCCAAACCAAGTAGAGCCATTGTAGCCGGCTCGGGAATCGGCTCTTGTGTCAATGTAAAGTTAAACAAACCAGAGGTAGGAACATTGATGTCAAACGAAAGCGTGAGCAATTCGCCGTTTTTGACCGCCTTCGCCCCGGTAAACTTGATCGCTGCGGGGTGTATATAGTCCACCGTTTGCAGCTTGTTGCCTCCGGCACTAGCACTGCCCCCGACGAACGTCGCCCCGCCGCCGCCGGATAGACTCACTATATAGCTCGTCCAGTCGATACCACTGGTGTTCTGGATGGTCTTAACCACGGTAAATGTCGGGTCTGAGTCTGTTTGGCCGCTCATGAGCACCAGGTCTTTAGACGCTGAGTGGATAGCTTCATTCATGGTCAGCGACGGTCCGGAGTAGTCGAATGTCCAGTTGTGCTGATTCACCGGGCTTGGGAACTCGCACGTGAAAGGCGCCGCGCCGGGACTATCTGTAGGATTTACAAAACCTGCCTGTGCGGCGGTGCCCAGAAGCGTCACCACCCCCACCAGCATAAGAACAACCGCTAACTTTTTCATCTCTTTTCCTCCCGTAATATTAAATTTTGCTTTTCTTGATACTGCAAAGTTACGCAGCAATTATGGTCACGTTTTCAATCCGTAAGCTCGCAAACATTCCTTTTAATCACCGATGATCTTCTGTCATCATAAGCATCCCCCTTTCTTGCGCGATTGTCCGACATTGGTTCTTAGCCAGACCACGGGTGAATTGACAAAGACCTTTTAGATTTCAAGAATTTCTTACCGGTTGACAAAGATTCCATAGCTGAGCTGTCGGGCGTACCGGCTGTATTTGCCGTCGTTTTTGCCTACCAGGCTCTCTTTCTCCTGCTCAGCAGGCTCACTACCCCACCGAAGCCAAGCAGGACTATTGTTGCCGGCTCGGGCACCTGTACGATGTAGTCTTGCTTTCCATCATAAACAAAGGCTCGCAGGTCTGCCTTCGGGCCGCAACCTGTCAGACTGTGCAGCCAGCTATTTGCCAGGGTTGTATTGGCGCCTTCGGAACGGAAGCCACGGGTGCAAGCTGTACCGTCAACTGTGACGTCCCAGCCTGCCGGTGACGTGGGAAGGTCTTCATATATGATTTCCCATACAGCGGTGGCAAAGGCTTCGGCGTTGCTGTTTTGCTGGGGAGAAAATGGTCCGCTGCCGGCCCAGGCCGGCTTGAAGAATCTGCCCCATAATTCGCTAAGATAATTGGCCTTGCCGGCGCCTATTGACCCCTCGAGAAAACTGTTGTACGCATCTTTGGGCATGGCTACATCGTAGGTGAACGTGCTGGCAGGTGCCGGCTCGTGCAATTCAATGCAGAGGCCGCCGATCAGGCCGTTCGGCCAAGTAGTGCCTTGGCCCGTTCCGGCTGTCTTATTCAGCATATACAGCCCACCGTACATGGCTGTGCCCTCTTGGCCCGCGCCCCAAACCGCGACGCCGGCTTGGTCATAAGCGCCGTAACCGGAATGTACTATGTCCACGGTGCCGGGCGATACGGCTTGTGCGGCCAGACACGGCAAAGTCAGGACAAGCACCGCACACAGACTTTTTGCTACTTTCATCATCTTCATTTTTTCACCTCTTTTGCGATAATAATTTTTTAGGTTGCTGGCCACTCACAGCAGCCCCAATTGCTCTGTTAGCTCTCTTCGTGACTCGCCGCTTGGGTGACAGCCGACGAATCACACGCAACGAATCACAGTCATTGTCTTTGGTTGCTGCCTTTTCTGCTTGAAACATTGCTTTGCAGCAATCGCCCCCATTTGATCGCCGGGTAGTCAGATACCGGTAAATGCAGGCATAGTCATAGCAGTTTACGTCAGAGCAACAGCCTTACCCTGTCGCGATTTTTGATCCGTCAAAACTTACACGGCAGATCGCACTTGAATCTGTACGCTCAAGTGACACACAATTTTGCGTGGGTGTCCAGCAGAGGAAAACTTAAGAACACCCCCCATTCCGATTACGCCCCCCGGAACGATTTACAGCAATAAGTCTATCCTAATAGTTCACAAAAGTCAAGAGCGAGCCGGAGAAATTTTTGAAAGTGGCCGGCATTTTTTCTGTTATGCTCCTTGGCGGCCTAAGAACGAAGTGATTATAGGATATTGAAGCCCGTCGGGGTCAGAATTATCTCTAAGGTTTTTGGCATTTATTTCTTGCTGAGCACTCTTACGGGCGTGTCTTCATCGCAAAGGCAGTCCCGTGGCATTGCAGCAAACAAGGGTATTGACGATGTCCTCAGACCGGCTCGTTCTTGAGCAGCTTGAGCTGAAGGCTTAATGATAGTAGTTTGCTGGTAGGTGTGCTTGTATGTATTGGCTCTGCCAGAACGCAAATTCACGCCACATAAGGGTAGTGATTTAGCCCTTCCAGTTAAGATATGATGGGCAGATCCCACATTGCCATTGCCGGCTGGACGGCAATTTTGCAAGAAAATTTCAAAAAGACCGATAATATTCCTCGTCAAGACGAGCAAAAAGGCTTATAATGATGTTCGACTCAGATCAAGGGGGTAGGGTGAAGCCGGAAAGGTGTTACCGGTTATCTTGACGCCGCGCGAAGTTTTTTTCACGAAAGGAGGTGATTGCAGGAAGAAATTACTCAGTGAGCGCGAATGCTCGAAAGAAGGTCCGGTTTGTGGGGAAACCACCACGTTTTTACAGAGGAGGTGATTGCAGGAAAAACCTGGAAAAACGGCGTCCTTGACACGGAAGGAGAACTAAAATGAAAAGGATTTCAACGCTGACAATAATAGTTTTGACGCTGCTGCCCAGCGTAGCTAACGCTTATTACTCCGGTCGCATTCCGCTGCGTTATCGTACTCGCTACTCGCCTTATGCTTTCAGCTACAAATATCCATCAGGCCTGATTTCCGGCGAGCTTCGTTACTCTCCGTATGCTTTTGGCTACGGCCGTTCGGGCTTGATTCCCTACTGGGTTCAGTACTCGCCTTATGCTTTCAGCTACAAATACCCTTCTGGTTTGGTTAGTGACTATTGGTCCGGGTCCTCCTACTCGGATTATGCCTTGGGCTACAGGCAGTCTGGTGCGGGTGACTGTGACACTCGCCGCTCCGGGTATGTCAGCAGTGACGAGTCTGCCGACTTGTTGTACTACCGGATGAGGCAGAAATACGAGGAGAATTTAAAGGCTCGTAATGAGAGGTTAAAGGCATCCAGGACCGACCGGCAAGAAGCAGCTGCGACCACAGACATCGACGGCGGAGAGGTAATTCGCCAATATCTGGCCGGCAAGAATGCAGATTTTCAAATGAACAGAGTTCTGAGAATAGGCGACAGGATGGTAAGCGCCGACTTTCTGCTCAAGAATAAGAACCTATTGATAAAGTACTGGAACCCCGCAGAGGTACAGGTCGTTACTCAGGACTCGGGCTACAAAAAGAATATTTACGAAAAATATAGACAAATGTGTAGCGACTTTGGCCGGCAATTCAGACAACAAGGAGGCAAAATTTATCAGATAGAATCGGCGGACGCCCAGGAGATACTGGCGAAATTAAAACTCTGTGACCAGGGATGAAACCTGCGGTGAAACCGCAGGCTAAATAGTGTTTAGCCCCGCGTTTTACGTGGGGTCGCTACACGAGCAGTAATTTTTGCGCGCGCGGTCTTGTCAGGCCATAAGTTTCTTTAATAAAGCCCGCTGGAAGTGCAGGCGGTTTTCGGCCTGGTCGAATATGATGGAGTTGGCTGACTCGGCGGCTTCGTCGGTGATTTCAAAGCCGCGATAGGCGGGCAGGCAGTGCATAATCTTGGCATCTGGCGGTGCGGATTTGAGCAGCTCCGAATTGACCTGGAAGCCGGCAAAATCTGCGATACGTTTCTGCTTTTCTTTTTCCTGGCCCATGCTCACCCAGGTATCGGTATAGATTACCTCGGCGTCACGAACCGCCGCAGCGGGGTCGTTGATTTGCTGAACGCTGCCTGCCGAGACCTGATTTGCTTTATTGATCGTATCGGCGTCGAGCTCGTAGCGAGCCGGTGAGGCAATAACCATTTTGATGCCCAGCTTGGCGCTGGCAAAGGCAAGCGACCGGGCTACGTTATTGCCGTCGCCGATGAAGGCGATTTTTACGCCTTCTATCCGCCCGCAATGCTCGCTAATGGTAAGCGCGTCCGCCATCGCCTGGCAGGGATGCGACCAGTCCGTCAGCGCGTTTATTACCGGCGCCGCTGCGAACGCAGCTAATTCTGTGACGGCGCTGTGCTCGAAGGTGCGCAGCACTATGCCGTCAACATATCGGCTGAGCACCCGTGCGATGTCTTTTATCGGCTCCTGCTTGCGGATGCCGCCGATGTCTTCGGGTCTGATGTAGATAGCGTTGCCGCCGAGATCCGTCATTGCCACCTCGAAGCTGATCCTGGTTCGCAGGCTGGGCTTTTCAAACAGCATTGCCAGAGTCTTGCCCGTAAGGCACAAATCTCGCCCGCCGGATTTGTATAGTCTCTTCAACTGGCTGCTTTCGGCCAGCAGCTCTTTTAGCTGCTCAGGGGAAAAATCATTTATGGATATAAAATCTTTCATTTGCAGCTCTCGGTCAGGGCCGCATCCAGAATGTCAACGGCCTGGTCGATTTGGTCCTTCGTTACGATCATCGGCGGCATAAACCGCAGCACAGTCTCGTTAGTGCAGTTTATGCGCAAGCCTTTCTCCAGACACTTGTCGACTATTTCCTTGCCGGGCTTGGTCAACTGCACGCCAATCATCAAGCCGATGCCGCGGATGCTATCAATGATGAAATGCTTTTGCTTCAATTCGAGGAGCTTGTCTTTAGCATATTGGCCAAGCTCGGCGGCGTTTTGCAGCAGACTATCTTCTTCTATCGCCTCGATGACGGCGATGCCCGCGGCGCAGGCCAGGCAGTTGCCCCCGAAAGTGGAAGCGTGTGTGCCTGGAGTCAGTGAGGCGGCGATTTCTTCTTTAGCCATCATAGCTCCGATAGCCACGCCGCCGCCCAACGCCTTTGCCATAGTTATAATATCGGGCTCGACATCGAAATGCTGATAGGCGAACCATTTGCCGGTTCTGCCGATGCCGGTCTGAACTTCATCCAGAATCATCACCGCTCCATTTTCGTCGCAAAGGCAGCGAATCGCCCGCAAGAACTCGGCGGCGGCAATATTTATTCCGCCCTCGCCTTGTATAGGCTCGACCATAACTGCTGCGACCTCATCGCTAAATGCCGACTCCAGCGCGGCTACATCGTTAAACGGCGCGTAAATGAAGCCGGGCAGCAACGGCAGAAATCCTTCGTGGTACTTTGGCTGAGCGGTCGCCGTCACCGTGGCAAAGGTCCTCCCGTGAAAGCTGCCTTCAAAGGTAATAAATTTATATTTTTGCTGCGCGGTGTGCAGGCGTGCCAATTTTAGGGCCGCCTCGTTTGCCTCGGCGCCGCTGTTGCAGAAAAAGCACTTGCCGCCGAACGCCCGCTCACTCAGAAGCTGCGCCAATTTTCCCTGCGGCTCGGAGCAAAACGTGTTGTCGATGTGCAGAAGCTCTGCCGCCTGATTGCGGATAGCATCAACAACCTTTGGGTGACAGTGTCCGATGCCGCTGACCGCCCAGCCGGGAAACATATCCAGTATTTTGTTGCCGTCGGCGTCATACAGCCAGCAGCCTTCGCCCTTAACGATAACCCGCGGCAGCCGTTTATAATTGCTGATTACGTATTTATCAAACAGCTCAACTGTTTCCTGCGTTGTCATTACTTTTCCTTCTCTGTGGTCTCTGTGCTTTCTGCGGTTAATTCTTGACTATTTCCGTTCCGATGCCTTTATCGGTGTAGATTTCTAGTAGCAGCGAATGTTCGATTCGCCCGTCGATGATATGGGCCTTTTTCACGCCGCCGTCCAGAGCTGATAGGCAGGCTTCCACCTTCGGCAGCATCGCGTCGGTGATGATGCCGGTGGCGATCATATCTTTAATCTGCTCCTGGTTCACGCTTGAAACACAACTATTCGGGTCTTCAATGTCCGTTCGTATTCCGTGGGTGTCACTTACTACGACCAGTTTTTCAGCAGCCGCTTCTGCCGCTACTTTGCCGGCGGCGCTATCGGCGTTGACGTTTAGTTTTCCGCCGGCCTTATCCAGCGCTATGGACGCAATAACCGGTATATTGCCGGCGGCGCAGAGCGTCTTTAGAAGCTCCGCATTTACCGCGATTATTTGCCCGACCAGTCCGAGGTCGATTTTGCGACCGTTTTCGCCCGCCAATCTGAGGGCTTCTGCAAACAGCACGCAGCTACTCAAGGAGTGCAGTCCCATCGGCTTGCAGCCGAGCTCAGCCAGTGTCGTGCAGATGGGCGTATTGATTTTGTGCACCAGCGTATGCTCTGCGATGTTGAGGGTCCGCTCGTCGGTGTATCGGCGGCCCTGCACCCACACAGGCTCAAGGCCGGCCTGGTTCATCGCCTTGGTGATGGCTTTTCCGCCGCCGTGAACGATGATTGGCTGCATTCCAACCGTGCTCATAAATGCGATTTCGGTCAGCATCTTTTTTTGCAGGATAGTATCATCCAGCACGCTGCCGCCGAGTTTGACCACGACGATTTTTCCGCGGAACTTGCGGATGTATTCCATCGCCTCGATTAGGGCACCAGCTTTAGCAATAGCTTCTTCCACCTGCGTACTTCCTGAAAAAACGGTCTGGGAAAGCGGTGAGTTTATTACCCTGCGGCCAATTCGTCAAGAAATATAAACTATATTCAGCGCCAGGCCTGTCCCGAGCGCGGTCGAAGGGTTTATCCTGGGGGTTTTTAAATGTTTAGCCCCCAGCTTTACACTGGGGGGTTTCTTGCCTGCGGAAGATTTTGGCGATAATATTATTAGGTGAGACAATATGAACAGTTCAGATGCAGCGCAAGAAATATCCGCCGATGCTGGCCGGTTAAGCCGGTACGAGAAAGCCACCTTCGCAGCTGGCTGCTTCTGGGGCGTCGAGGCCGCCTTTGCTAAAGTCCCCGGCGTCGTCTCGACGCAGGTCGGCTATACCGGCGGCCACACAGAGAATCCAACCTATAAAGAGGTTTGCACCGATAGGACCGGCCATGCCGAAGCGGTTGAGATTACGTATGACCCGGCACAAATCTCATATCAGCAGCTTCTGGATGTCTTCTGGAGCATTCACGACCCGACAACTCTTAACCGCCAGGGCCCCGACGTCGGCACGCAATACCGCTCAGCGATTTTCTATCACCACGAACAGCAGCGAGTTGCTGCCGAAGCCTCAAAGCTTGAGCTTGAAAAGTCTGGCCGATTTGACAAACCGATCGTGACAGAGATTACGCCAGCCTCAAAGTTCTACCGTGCCGAGGAGTACCACCAGCATTACTTTGAAAAGCACGGCCCAGGCTCCTGTCACTTGCCGAACCCGTAGGGTGTGCTCTGCACACTGTCCCTGCGATGGTAGGCGGAGCCTACCCTACCGAACTTAATCATTCCCGGCAGGCACAGCTCCAGCGCCCTCGCCCCACACTTCGGACAATAACGAAAATAGTCTGTGTTCATAGTTCTACCAAATCGTCGGCTGTGCCGCGCACACCATCTTCAAATCGTGCCGTATGTTCGGTATATCATTGCTTCTGGTCGTCCGGTTTCTCCAGCTCTTGGAGGAATGTTTCGAGCGCTGTCCGTTCGCGCGCGGATAGTGTGCTACCTTCGAGTGCGTTCGACACAATAGGGTAGATTTCTTTAGGATCCACGAACTCTCTGACAAACTTCAGGTCGATTTTATAGCTACGTCTGGGGACGCGATCCCCAAGACCGAAGAGTCCCATTCCCTGAGAAAATGTTACCCCAAGCATGCTTGTCAGAAGCGATATTATGAAGGCCTCCTCTGATTTTATCTTTTCCAGCCAGGGTTCGTACTGACCATTCCTGTCCCAATCTTTCCAGCAAAGAAGTATGCGCGCTAAGTCTATGTGCCAGACGAGCGAACTCTCCTTGGCTTCTTTTGCGATTCTCTCTGCCGCAAGCCTCTCAAGTTCCTCCAAGTGCCCCCGTGCGACAAGGTGCTCTTCACCTGAGGACGGTTCTTGCCCATCGCGCTTCTCCTGCATCTGGCGGAAAACAGAAACTTCTCGAACGATTGTTGCTAGGCTTTTTCCTTTCTGGATGGCTTCTGCGAGTACGCGGAACCGGTCGGTTTCGGGCTGGCGTCTGAGCAATTGATAGATGATCCGGCCGACCTGCGTCTCGACTCCAAAATCGTAAAATCCGCGCCGGTCTGGTTCGGCCGCGCACAATTCATCGCCCACATCAAATAACGCCAGCAAAATTGGCCTGATGCATTCGGTCGCGATCTGTTCGCCGGTGTAGTCTTCCAGCCGCTGCAACAATGCATGTGCACACGTTATACCAGTTGGGTGGGTTTGACCAGTCAGTTTGCTCAGGTGGGCGGCTACCTTATTTTGGTCGTTCCCTATCTCTAAAAACTCCTTCACGTCCCGGGCTCGAATCGAGCCTTCGGCCAACTCCAGTCGGAAATAGACTGGAAACACATCCGCGCTGCATACGCGCAGTTCTCGTCTCCATTGCGCCTCAAAACTTGAACTCGTGCCTACCCTCGCCCAAACGGCTTGAAGCCTGGGAAAAAGGCGCTGCAGCAGGTTCTTCATTGCTTCCTGGATGGACTTATCTATCTGCTCGATGTAGCCGTTGTGGAACTGGCGTTCAGAGTCTTCGCTGCCACGTGGAGTCCTCTCGGACGATCCAGTGAAGCTCTCAGGATTGGCGCGAATCTTGTGATAGATCGTGGGCACGAACACCCTCATGGTCTCTATTGCGATGAAATCTACAGGGTTCACTTCACCCCGAACAGCCTGGTAGGTGACCGAGATCGCATTAGACAACCGGTTGATGTCACGGGGCGTTTCGATTACTGGATCAATCCCATCAAGATAGATGTTCGCCCAGTATTGCTGGTCAAACATGGACTCATCCACCTCTCCAAGAACTGAACCAAGTCTCTCAAATAATAAGCTTCGGATAGAGGACTTATCGGGAAATGGTAGTTCGAATGGCACTTGAACAATCTTCTCGAGGTATTCTTCGCCTGTACCTTTCTGTATTTCGCTCAGAGCGTTTGCGACTACGGATTTATCGAACGCCAAAACGTAGACGATATTCGGCAAATTCCCGATAGCTTTCACCGCCTTGAATAGGTCGCGCATTTCGTCGGCCGTCAGCCGGTCAATGTCATCCATAAAAATTACAAATCGGCATTTTTGTGACCGCAAAAGCTTTTCCAGTTTCTCTCGCAATTTAGTCAGATTAACCTCCCGTGGCCAGATGCACTCTGTCAACGTGCCAACCCATCCCCTTCCCGGTATTGGTGCTTTCGCCAAGACGTTACCGACCCGGGCCAGGGTTTCGCGGATCTCCTTCAGTGTCTGCTGCTTCGGATCTAGAGAAGCAATCACTTGATTAAAGAAATCCCGCATGAGGTTCTCGCTACCGGAAAACCACCAGGGATTGAAGTAAATGACCTCTGGACTTTTTGCCTGTCCGTTATGCTTGAGGTAGTATTCAATAAAGTTTAGCACAGTCGTCTTACCACAACCCCAGGGGCCATATATGGTCACAACTAACCCATCGACCGGGATCATTTCACATAAAGATCGGGCTATGTGACGCGCGAAAGTCGCGTACCCGAGCCGGTCATCCCGTGGGTCCTTTAGTGGCCTGTCACCTGACAATTGTTTCTGATTGGTTTCTGCCATAAATCTCGCACTCCTCAAATAACAGCCCTCTCAGTGGGACAGATGAGATCTTGTGGCATAAATCAGGAGTGCTGTCAATACCTGAAACACCTGAGATCTATTCTATCCGTTGACAAATTGAAATCCGCCGCGGCGGAACCCAATAAGATCCCAGAGTCACAATTATAGTCCGTGTCTGTCGGTGTTCAAGTCTGTGTTTGTCCGTGCCTCAGCAACCTGCGTGCCAGAAGTGAATGTGTCCGGCAAAAGTCAAGTCGACCCTTTTGGGCCATGTCAAAAAGTGCGCATTTCTTGATCATTTCTGCTCAAAACCTGCGCAATTCTGTCCATTTCTGCGCATTTTTGCTCATTTTTGAACTCTTTCGCTTTTGCACTTATGCCCTTGTGCCTCAAGCACTTACAAAAATTTTGCAGAAAAGTCTTAAAAACCAGGTGTCCAAAATTTATCCCCGATACCGGATACTCATCCCCCGTTTTTAATGCTGAAAACCGCTATCTGCTGGGCAGTGGAAGGACCAAGTCAAAGGTGCGGATTGACCTCGGCGAGAACTTCGCCAGTTACGCCATTTTCTCTATTTTCGAGCAGCTTGGCAGTAACCAGATCATTCCTCTTAACTTGTTGCGAGGGGTTCTTTAGATAGACCATGAAGTATCTCTCGGCTCGGCCATGTGGCTGGCCCGTCCCGTTTTCTATCAGGACCGTTGCGGTTTCGCCGACAAATTGCTGGCGGAATTCTCTTTGGAGTTGGGCGTCTAAATCACGCAGGATTTTCGAGCGTTCTTTTATAACTTTAGGGTCTATCTTGTCTTGCATTACTGCTGCGGCGGTGCCTTTTCGCGGCGAAAAGGCAAAGACGTGCATCTTGGCAAAGCCCACATCTTTAGCTATTTTAACAGTCTGCTCAAAGTCGGCGTCCTTCTCACCAGGAAACCCAACGATGATATCAGTACTGATAGCGGGCCTGCCCAGCCGGGACTTAATTAACTCGACCTTCTCAAGAAACTCATCGGCGTTGTACTGGCGGGCCATTTTCTTCAGGATCGCATTTGAGCCGGACTGGAGCGACAAGTGCAGATGCGGCATAATGTTACGATGTTCGCAGAAACTATCGAGTAAGCGGGGCGTGACGTCAGCCGGCTCAAGTGAGCTTAATCTTATCCTTGCCAGGCCAGGTATTTCAGCCAGTTTGTCGAGCAAATCTGCCAGTTTATCATTTTGCCCGTTGGGCCAGTCTTTTCGCCTGACGGTGGGCTGGCCGTAAGCGCCGAGGAAAATTCCTGTAACGACAATTTCCTTATGCGCATCCTTAATAAGGGCCTGCGCTTCCTGTAAAATAGCTGCAGGTGACTTGTTATGAACAAAGGGGCGAACCTGGGGTATAATACAATAGGTGCAATATCCATCACAGCCATCTTGAACCTTGAGAAAAGCTCGGGTTTGGCCTTTGAATGAGCTTAGGGGTTTAAGGGTAGCGGAAAAAGGCAACTCGTTTTTACGCTTGACTTTAGCGACGTTTTCTGATTTAATTGTGAATGTGGGCCGGTATCGCAGGGCCTGGCAGTTACAGGCGAGGACTTTGCCGGTGACTATTTGCAGCAGTGCACCAGCAAGCTCGTCCCTGTTTGTGACAAGGTGGACATTTTCATTCAAGTTGTGCAGCTCGCCTATTTTGACGGTAGGTAGGCAGCCGCATACAACGACGGCGCTATCAGGACTTAGCTTTTGGGCTTTGCGAATGTATTGTCGGCTCTTGGCAGAAGCGATGTGGGTCACGCAGCAGGTATTGACAACTACCACGTCGGGTTTGTCGAACGTCTGGACTTGTTCGAGACCGAGGCGTTCGAGCAGCTCCCGAATCTGCTGACTTTCGTATTGATTAACTTTACAGCCAAGGGTATCGATAGAAAAGGTCATCATAGTATGATACAATAATTTACAGTTTTTGGTCCTTATTTACAAGTTAGTCGAGCGCGGTCAGATAAAGCAGGAGGTTTGTCATGGCGTTACCATCAGACACAGTTTGGGCAATAGATTTGGGCAATAATTCCCTTAAAGCGCTGCATTTGGCGGTTGTCGGCGGAGTGGCGCAGGTGATCGGCTTCGACAATATCCAGCACGGGAAAATCCTTTCTGGAAGCGGTATCAAAGCTGCCGAACGAGATGAGCTGACCGCGTTGAGCTTGCGCCAGTTTGTGCAGCGCAGCGAGCTGGGCGAAGACGAGGAGATAATCATTTCTGTGCCGAGCCAGAATAGTTTTGCGCGTTTTGTGAACCTGCCGCCGGTTGAGCAGAAGCGCATTCCTGAGATTGTCAGGTTTGAGGCCGTCCAGCAGATTCCTTTTGACATCAACGATGTGCAGTGGGACTGGCAGTTGATGACAGAATCCGACACTCCCGAAAAGAAAGTAGGCATTTTTGCCATTAAAAATGAGGTTGTCAACTCGGCGTTGGAACATTTCAGCAGAGAGGAACTGCAGGTTAGCTATGTTCAGATGGCGCCAATGGCTCTATACAATTACCTGTTGTATGACCGTCCGGATTTGTTCGGTTCCGATAATAGAGCAGTTGTCATTCTTAATATTGGCGCCGAAAACACCGACTTGGTTGTCTGCACAAAATCAACGGTTTGGCAAAGGTGTATTCTGATAGGGGGCAACGCTTTTACCAAGGCGATAGCTGAAGCATTTAAGCTCAACTTTGAAAAGGCTGAAAAACTGAAGCGGACCTCGCCGATGAGCAAGTATGCCCGGCAGATATTTCAGGCTATGAGGCCGGTCTTTACAGACCTTGCCTCTGAAGTTCAGCGGTCGCTGGGCTTTTACACCAGTGCCAATGCGAACACTAAGTTCTCACAGGTTATCGCTGTTGGTGGAGGGACAAAGCTGCGGGGCTTGTTAAAGTACTTGCAGCAGACTTTGCAGATACCGGTGGAAAGGCCGGACGCATTTAAGAGGCTGGCGATGGGCCCGGCGGTTTCAGCGGCGAAATTCCACGAGAACGTCTGCGACTTTGGAGTGGTCTACGGCCTTGCTTTGCAGGCTCTGGGCCTTGCCCGGATTGAAAGCAATCTGCTGCCGCGTAGTATCGCACGGTCGATGGCCTGGGCCAGCAAACGCAGGTACTTCATCGCCGCCGCTTGCCTGGTGCTTGTGGTTTCATTGCTGTGCCTGGCTAGAACTGCTCTGGATAAGGTTAGTTATGCGAAAAACAGCCCAATCCGGCAGGAGATAGGCCATATAGTGAGCCAAGCTACGGATGTGAGTAGGAATATAAAGGAGCTGGAGACCGAAAGTTCCACCTATAAAGAGAAAATAGAAAAAGCGAGTAAGCCTTTTGAGTATCGTGAGGTAGTTCCGCACCTGCACGAGGCCGTAATGTCGGTCTTACCCAACGCTAAGAACAACCCCGAGCAGAAGGTGCTCTACGAGGCTTTTGCCAAAGGCGATGTTGAAGCGATTGTGCAGATTCCGCGGAAGGAGCGAAAACAGGTATTTATAACGGAGATGTCTGCTTACTTTTCAGACAACCTTGCCAAGGCGAAGTTCGGCGTTACAGCCACGATGAGAAGGGGCTCCCCCATACAGACGGGTGAGGATCAGATGGACGAGGAATATATGGCGATGATGGAGGAGTCCGCAATGATGGGTGAGAGGGGCGCCCAAGGCACCTACGCGCCGTGGCTGGCAGGACAGGGAGCAGCTAAAAAAGAGGAGAAGAAATCTGGATTTGTGGTGACCATAGTCGGCTACAGCCCGTACAAAAACATAGGTGAATTGCTTGATCCTGCGGGGGCGGAAGGTCAGCCGAGCAGGTGGGGGCTTGTCACTCGCCTGTTGCACCTGGACGAGATGGTTGCCGACGGCAACAGTCCGTTTAAGCTGTACGAGCGAACCGATGTCAACCATTTTGACCTGCACTATGAGCCGGTAGATTTGGAGATCGGAGTGCCTGCGGGCGTGGGTGTTCTGGATGTCAGATTTGCCGCAAAAGCCCCTGAGCTCGCCACTACGGGCACAAGAATTCTGCTGGATCCTATGACAAAGGAGGTTATCAACAAGCTGGCTGTATTAGACCAATACGGACAGCCGAAGCTGGATCGTGGCCAGCCGGTGTATGAGGTCAACGACCATTGGTTTGTGTTAAATGCCAAGTTTGTTTGGAAAGAGGCGCCCAAACCGCCTGAGCCACCTGCCAGCGCGACTGTGCTGCGTGCGCAAGGCCCGCTTATTCAGCGCGCCCCATCTACTACCACAGAGAAAAGCAAAAGAAAGTCATTGGACATTCCGGAGTTTTAGCAGATTGGTGAGTCAAAAATGAATATCCCCAATTTCAAAGACCTTGTAAAAAAATTGAGTGTCATCAGGACTAATTCGTCGCTGTTGCTGCCGATTGGAATAGGGCTTGTGGCCGTAGTTCTTTTTATTCCAAACCAGTTGCTCAGCGGCAGGCTCAAGCAGCAAATTGAAAGTGACAGTGTCAATAAGGGAAAAAGCATCCAGAGCATAGAGGTTGTTCCGCGCGAGCAGTTGGAGCAGAAGGAAAAATATCACGAGCGGTATGCCCAGGACGCCAACCAAATAGCTTTGCTGGCAGAGCAAACGACTAAGAGAGAGCTATTAAGTTACGAGATATTCCTTGATCCGAATGTTCGTTCCACCTCCGCTTTGATTTTCGAGAAATTTGGTCAGCGGTTTCGTGAGTCGGTGGACCGGCTGTTGGCCGAGGCAAAAGCCGGCGCCCCCCCTACCAAAGGCGAGATCGACAGAAGTCTGGAGCGGTCGCCTACCGGTTCGCGTACAGGGGCAGGAGCTGGCAGAGCGTCACTATATGGCAGAAGTTCTCAAACCATGCCGTACTTGGGATATGGCTTTGGAAAGGCGGCTGAGATCAACCGTACAATAGTAGAAGAGATTTGCCTTGAGAGGGCCAAATCCGCGTCCGTTTACACTCTTGCGACTGATTTGAGCGGATACGAATTCTGGGCAGCGTACAAATATTCAGGTGCAGACGAGGCGGTCAAGGACTGCTGGTATTGGCAATTAGGTTACTGGGTCACCGAAGATGTTGTCAATACGGTCAACTCTATGAACTCCGGCTCAAAAAGTGTGTTCACCTCGCCGGTCAAACGACTTATCAACGTAAGTTTTAGTCTGGGCGACGGCAGGCGCAGGGGCGCTTATACAGGGTTCAGAAGAGGCTCCAAGCAGACAGATACGGTCGAGAAGCCTCGGTATGTCCGTTCGGTTGGAGATGCACTTATCGTGCCCTGCACGCAAAGGTATTGCGACGGTTATATTGACGTAATTCATTTCCGCGTCCGGGCTGTGGTTGGCGTCAGCGCAGTTCTGCCTTTTATGAAGGAGCTGTGCAGTGCCAGGCAGCATAAGTTCAAGGGTTATTTCGAAGAGGGTCCTGAGCAGACTTTTAAGCATAATCAGATAACGATCTTGGAAAGCACCATCAAGGCCGTTGACCCGGAAAGCCAGGACCATTATTACTATCGTTATGGTGAAGATGCCGCGGTGGAGCTGGATTTGATCGGCGAATACGTATTTAATAAGGCGGCCTACGAGCCGATTAAGCCCCAAGCGATCAAAGATGAACTAAAGGCGGAGATCCAAACGGGCAAACGGTAATGGGGCGAAAAACTGAAAACCTATGGAGTTGAGATGAGAGACGCCAAATATGAATCTGATAGGTAAAAAACTCAGCAATCTTCTCGAAGAGCATATTGAAAAGGTGGTTCTGGGCGTGGTGGGGCTGGTGTGTATCTGGCTGTTGATGACGCGGGTCGTCTTTAGCCCCAATATGGTCCCTTACGAAAAGAGGGAATTCAGTCCTGGCGAAATCGACCCTTACATTAGGACGCAAGCCCAGAAAGTAGAGTTCAACCTGAAGCAGTCGGCCACAGCAGGGCCGGCTTATGAGCCTCAGGTTGACCGCTTCCTGGCGATGATGGACTGTTCGATAAAAGATGTCAATACGAATCTGTTTCTGCCTCTGCCCTACAATAGCTCCACGGCAGTAGCGGGCAGAGCGCCGTACAGGGTCCCTGAAATCGGCAGTGTCACCGACGTGGCAGTAGGGCATATCCGAGCGGCGGCTTACGTACCTGTCGTACCGGTTACTCAGCAGAATGTCTATGATAAGGGTAAAAGCGAGCCGAACGATATCGATCTGGTCACGGTCGAAGGAAAATTTGGTGTAGCGGCGTTATATGATGAGTTTCGCAAGTGTTTTGCAGCCGCGGATGTTCCAATCGAGTGGCGCGACCCATGCCTGGCAAGTCCTGTCTTTGCCGCCGTGCAGTTGCAGAGACAGGAGCTGCTCCAGGACGGTAGCTGGGGTGATTGGCAAACTGTTCCTCGTGCCAGAATTGACAGTCGAAAGCAGATGTTTGAGGTTATGCAGGACACAGAGAATCTGCCGCCCGGCGGAATAAAAGTGCAACTGCTTCAATTTGATAATCCTGAAGTGAGAATGGATTTGCTGCAGCCGATGGCTTATCAGATTGCATCGGCAAATGTGGAGTGGTTCCCTCCTTTACTGCACAGAAAGTTTGAGGACTTGCAGAAGAAAGAAAAGCTGGAGGATAAACGCAAGGCTCTGGAGGAGAAAAAGCAGGAGGAGGAGCGTCAGCTTGGACAAAGGCCCGAAGATCGGCGCGGCGGCATATTCGCAACGCAGCCGGGCGCCGCAACCAGGCCGGGCACCACAACCAGGTCGGGCACCACAACCAGGCCGGGCACGATAACCGGGCCCGGTGCAACATACCCCGGGTCCCAGAGTCAAGAGGGCCTGCGCGGCACCAGAGAGAGACGCACAAGAACCCGCGTTGATCGCGGAACAGGCCAGGGAGCTTACGATGATACCGGACTTTACGGGCAGACCGGGGTCTATGACAACAAAGACCGCCGGACGAGGTCCAGGACTCCAGCTCAGAGTGACATCGATGCAGACTATTTGCTAAATCCTCGAGCGGTTCCAACCGGACCTTCGACAGGTGACGTCTATTATGACTATCAAGATATTCTGATTACGCGAAGGACAGACCTTTCTAAGATGCGTGAGCCTTTGGTATTCTGGGGGCACGATGATACGGTCGAGCCGAAAAAGATCTACCGGTACAGAATTCGATTGGGGGTTTTTAATCCGATAGCCGGTGCGAATCCGTCAAACACAAACAAACAAGGCAATTCGGAAAAGAACCAGGTTGTTCTATGGAGCAATTTTTCTGACGTAACTCAAGCCGTGCATATTCCGGCAAGATTGTACTTCTTTGCCAACGAGATACAAGAAGCGGCTAAGACTGTCACTGTGCAGGTCTCCAAATACGTTTTAGGGTACTGGCACAGTCAGGAGTTTAGGGTAAAGCCGGGAGAAGTTATCGGCAAGGTCGTAGAAACCGAGGCTCCAAAGCCGGAGGAACGCGCCAAAGACCGCCGAGTTGCTTTTGCTATGAGTGCTCCGATGCTTATGAAAGACAAGCCCGTGGTGCCTGAGACAATAGACTACGGCACCGGAGCGGTGTTAGTGGATGCGGTAGCTGTGAATGATTGGGCCGGTCCGGGACAATTACATCCCAGGCTTTATCATGATATGCTCTACACCTATGATGGTATGGACATAGAACACATGCCGGTTAAGGCGAGAAATTGGCCTGAGCAAATACTGGTGGCGTTTTATGACATCCAAAGAGCTCAACGGGAGCCGCCCCAGCCTTTTAGAGATTGGGATAGCCGGCTCAGCGCAGCCAAAAAGCGCACAACGATGCCGGAAGAATATGAAGGTATGCAGGATGAGGAGTATATGATGATGCTGGATGAGATGAATATGCAGCAGCGAGGTCCAGCCAGGCGTTAATTAGGCCCAGATTAGTTTAGCCGTCGCCGGTACGGCGACGGACCCCGCGATAAATCGCGGGGTAAACGAAAACCTTCTTCTTACGGAATTCCTGCCCGACTATCTTTTTCAGCATAGCCGGACCAATTTCACAATAAGCCGACATTCTGCGCATGCTCCCTGTGGACATCAGTGTGCCGTCACCTGCACCCGGTGTGTGACTAATTTTTCTGGCGGCCTATAACAGCGTTCGTGACAGGGTCTTATAGCCCATTGTCATTGCGAGGGAGCCCTTCGACTGAGCTCAGGGTAAACTCCGCGACCGAAGCAATCTCTACCATTGATAGTTTTGAGATTGCCGCGCCCCGACAAGTCGGGGCTCGCAATGACAAGGGCCTGCCATAGAATCTGGTCACACACTGCATCTGCATTTGCTGGAACAAAGGATTGCAAAGCTGTGCAGTTGGCTTTAGAATCTGATTTTTGACTGCTTCTTGACTTATCCTGAGCTTGTCGAATGGAAAGGGTTCATAAATGAAGTACGATGTAGCAGACTTATCCTTGGCAAATGAGGGCAAAAAGCGAATTCTGTGGGCTGATAACGATATGTCCGTTCTGGCGACGATACGCAGGCGGTTCGCAGAGAGTAAGCCATTAAAGGGCAAGAATGTCTCAGCTTGCTTGCACATAACCGCCGAGACGGCTAATCTTGCCAGGACCCTCAAAGCCGCCGGGGCCAATGTCGTGCTGTGCGCATCCAATCCGCTCAGCACCCAGGACGACGTAGCTGCCTCGCTGGTGAAGGACTATCAAATACCGGTGTTTGCTGTCTGCGGGGAAAATCGCAGCACTTATTACAAGCACATAAACGCAGCTATCGACCATCAGCCGGTCATTACGTTTGACGATGGCGCGGACCTGGTCAACGAGCTGCACACCCACAGAAAAAAAGAAGCCCACCGGATTATTGCCAGTATGGAAGAGACCACCACAGGAGTACTTCGTCTGCGGGCGCTGGCAAATGCCGGCAGGTTAAAGTTCCCCGTTATCGCGGTAAACGATGCTGCGACCAAGCATTTATTTGACAACCGCTATGGCACCGGCCAATCGACGGTTGACGGTATTATGCGAGCGACCGGACACCTTCTGGCCGGCAAAAAAGTGGTGGTGGCAGGTTACGGCTGGTGTGGCCGAGGCTTTGCTATGCGCGCAAGAGGAATGGGGGCCATCGTTACCGTTACAGAAGTCGATGCAATCAGGGCCCTTGAGGCAGCTATGGACGGCTTTGAAGTAATGCCCATGGCGCAAGCAGCGAGAATGGGGGAAATGTTCGTGACACTGACCGGCAATAAGAATGTCATACGTGCTGAACATTTCCGTGTGATGAAAGATAGGGCGGTGGTAGCCAATAGCGGACATTTCAACGTTGAGATTGATATACCCGCTCTGAGAAAGCTCAGCAAAAAGGTGACTCGCCGCATCCGAAATCACGTCGACGAGTATGTTTTGAAAAACAACAAGCGGATTTATCTGCTCGCTGAGGGGCGGTTGATTAACCTGGCGGCGGCTGAGGGACATCCGGCAAGCGTGATGGATATGAGCTTCTCAACCCAGGCGTTGGAAGCCGAATATGTAGTAAAAAACCAGGGCAAACTTGCTGTCGCCGTCCATGATGTCCCTGCGGAGATAGAGCGGCAGGTAAGCAGGCTGAAATTGAAATCAATGTCGATTGAGATAGACAAACTTACCGCCGAGCAGGTTGGTTATCTTACAACCAGCGGTGAAGGGACATAGCACGATACTTGTCACTCGCCGTTCAGGTCCGGCAGCTGCGGCCCTGCCGCCCCTGATGGGATGCCGGATGCTCCTGGAAACGATACGGGCGTCGAGAATCAAGAATCGAGCGTCAAGTCGATGGCCAAAGAACAGAAGGAAAAGCCTCCAAAGGCAGTCTCGAAGTCTTTTATGACTGTTGGGCCTACGCTGCACTACAGCCATAAGAATGTCCAGAGATGCTGGCTGCTTGCGGTTATAGTGTTCGGGCTATGCTGCTTCTTCTGGTCAAGAATAGTTACGGGCTTATTCTGGTCATTTGACCTCCAAGCTGACCCAAATTGGCGACTGGACCGCTTTATAATGACAGGCGCAAGCATATTTGAGTACCCATGGCAGATTCTTGTTTTTGGTCTGCTTATGGGGATTATGGCGGCGGTTCCGGTGTTGATATCTCAGCTTCTGAGCTTTCACTACAGCCTTATATTCATATTGGAGGTGTTTTTTCTGGCCAACTTGCCGGGCTTTGCGGTTTGCCTTTTGGTAAGTTGTTTTGCTGCGGCGTGTCGTCCGTTTCGTTTTCGCTCCCGCTTTGTAGCGATAGCCCTGTGCATGGCTCCGCAGCTTCTATACTGGGGGTATTTCGGCGGGGCAAGGGGCGTAGAACCCACCAAGTGGGGATTCTCTTTTGCTCCCTGGATTTGCGCGTGGCTGGTCGGCCTGACAATAACGGCGGAGGTTCTGGCCACAGGCCATTTCACGCGGTACCGGCCGGGCATAGTCTGGATATTTACTGCTGCCACTCTTCTGGTAGCCGTCCTTGTCTTTGAAGCGAAAATCGGACTTAACGAGCTGGACTATCAATTTTACGTCGCCGAGAATAATCCTGAAAACGTCGTCGAGTTTCGGGACTACAGCATAACCGAAGCGCTCGATAAGACCATTACAGACCCTGTGGTCAGAAGGTATCTGGAGGGCTTTTTCTACCCTACCGAACCGATACCGCTGCGAGAAGAGCTCAAAAAGGAAATCCAGATTCAGTTAAGCTACGACCGGTGGCCGAGCTGGTTCGCCGTATCTGACCAGATAAAGTATCAGGAAAAAAGGCAATGGCTCAATCAGCAGTACGAGCTGTTTATGAGCCCGCGCAGACCCAGGTGGATGCCGGTGTTTCTGTACTCAGAATGGATAAAAAAACGCTCGACCAGCAAGCGAATGCTCATCGCACTTTACTGTAAGGCGCTTCTCGGCGAGTACGCGCCGGATATCAATCTCTTGGGGCAAAAGGAAGTGCTGCATTTTTACACTGACTATCCGCACGAGCGTTCGGCGGAGTTCTGGTACAGGCTGTACAGGGAGTTCGCAAATACCCCGGAATCGCTGGAGGCGCGATGGCGTATCGCCGTGCGTTGGGCTGGTCTGAGCAGATTTACCGAGGCAGACGAGCTTCTTGCCGAGGCCCAGAAAATGGCCGCCCAACAGCTCAAGCTGGTCGAAAAAGAGCCGGGCGCCGGTGAAACACTTCTGAGGCCTTTTCGAGAGCCTTCCGATTCTGTAATGACGGAGCTAAAGCTAATCGACCTGGCTCGAAGAATAAGTCAGACCCGCACCCTGATAAGCCCGCAGAATCAAACGCAAGACCCGGCCGCCCGAAAGCGTTTGGCCGAGTTCGTAATGCTGAACCCGCACAGCCAGGACTATTCCTGGCGTTTGAGCAGAATACTCGCGCAGATCGGCGATGCCGATCCGCTGCGGGACAATATTCTGTTGGCCCAAACCACACTCATTGCCGATGAGCAAACCAGGGCCGAAAAGCTAAAAGAATTGCACGAAAAATTCCAGGCAACCGACGGGGCAATGCAGGCACTGTACGAATTAGGACTTCTGAAGCGGCGACAGTGGACCCAGCAGGATGCGACAAATTTAGAGCTTAAGAAGAAACTTTTGGCTGAAACCAGAGCAACTCTGACCAGCTTCATCAATTTGTATCCCGGCAGTATTTATGCCGAGCAGGTGCAAAAGACTCTCGCCGGCCTGCCCACAGTCGAATAGCTGAGTAACCAAAATTCCGCCGCACAGAGACGTTCAGCCGAGGAACCTCAGTGCCCAATTTGACCTCAGAGGGGATAGGTGTGCCTTCAAAAAGAGAATGCCATTCTTGATTTTCTGTCGGGTTTGCGGTATACTTATATCATAACTAATTGCGGGACTTTGGCACTTGGTGGCCCTCAATTGAATGGAGGAACGCAAATGCGGAGGCGACTGATGAGCTTGTCTTTCGCAGCGGCGGTTTTGGTCTTTGGTTCAATTTCTTCAGCTATAGATCGGCTGGTGCCGAGCGAATATCCCACGATCCAGGCGGCAATAGATGCAGCCGTTGATGGCGACAAGGTTATCATTGCACCGGGTAAATACACCGGCGACGGCAACCGCGACATTGATTTCAAAGGCAAGGCCATCACTGTTCAAAGTTTCCATCCCCATGATTGGGGTGTGGTGGCAGCGACGATAATCGACTGCCAAGCAAATGGGATAGACCGCCACCGCGCTTTCGAATTCGAACGTGGTGAGGGTCCTGATTCGGTCTTGGCTGGTTTGACGATCATGAATAGCTGCATGCTACTTAGTAACGGTGGGGGCAGCTACGGAGGTGCGGTCTACTGCCACAATGAGAGCAGCCCTACGGTTACACATTGTTTGTTCATAGACAATAAGGCGGCTGAAGGAGGTGCCATCTACTGCGGATATGGCTGTACCTCGCTGATCACGAATTGCTTATTCGTCAACAACGACCCAGCGGCTATATCTACAGACAGAGCCAGTGCCATGATAAGGAATTGTGTTTTCTGGGGCAATCGCCAGGCCAGCATTGAAGTCTTCTCTGGCGAGCCCAGAGAGGATCCTACCCAATATCATACGAGGGTTACAAATTGTATACTGTGGACAAACAAATACCACGATATTACGGTGGAGTATGCCACTCTTACTGTCTCATATTGTGACGTAAAAGGCGGCCAGGCCAACGTCTTGACCTACTCGAACACGCTGGTTTGGGGTGAGGGCAACATTGATGCTGATCCTCTGTTCGCCGATCCTGTAGCTGGCGATTTTCATTTGTCGGTAGCTTCACCTTGCATCGATGCAGGGGATCCGAAATATGTACCTAAACCAGAGGATACGGATCTCGACGGCGGTCCGAGGGTCATAAATGGGCGGATAGACATGGGTGTTGACGAGTTTGATCCTATGGTGCCCCCCTTCATTGCTTTGTCTGAGAGGAGGTTTGACTTCGTCGCACATGAAGGTGGGCCAGACCCGATGCCTCAAGTCCTGCACTTATACAATGGTGGCGGGGGAATCCTCGAATGGGAGATCATTGAAGACTGCCCTTGGCTGAGCATTGAGCCAACCAGCGGGAGAGCTGGAACCGAAGTGAACGATGTTGCTTTAGGCGTTGATGTGACAGGCATGCGATGGGGAGAGTACAACTACCACATTGTGGTTGCTGACCCGTGTGCGATCAACAGCCCTCGGCAAATCGAGGTTAATTTGGATGTCATAGGGCCGATCGTCAGTCTTTCTCCGAACAGATTAAGCTTTACTGCTTTTGAGGGTGGAGCGAATCCACCTGACCAGGTGGTGACCATCAAAAATGCAGGAGGCGGAACACTGTATTGGCAGGCGTCTTGTAACCAAACGTGGCTACGGCCGGTTCCTGACACAGGCGTCTGTTTTGCGGGTCAGAGCCAGCAGGTCACACTTGAGGTAGACACAACAGGCCTGATCTGGGGCAGGTATGAGTGCAAATTGACAATCAGTGATCCAAACTCAGAGAATAGCTCGCAGGTCGTCGGTATTGACCTGGACCTCGGGGGGCCCGTAATAGAGCTATCTTCGTATGGGTTCGGATTCCGGGGTACCGGCGGTACTGCGATGCCTGCCCAACAGACTTTCATCATTAGCAATACCGGTGGTGGTGTTCTTAATTGGCACATCCAACATAGCTGCGGTTGGTTGAGGGTAATCCCTGCTGAGGGGAGTTTGCGTGCGGCAGAGCACCAGGAGGTGGTTCTCATAGTGAGTCCGGCAGTCCTTTCCAAGGGTCTATATACTTGTCAAATTCAAGTCGTTGATCGCAGCGCCCAAACCGGCCTGCAGAGGATAACTGTGTCTCTCCTTGTTGAGTACGATGAGGCTGCTCTGATGGTGCCATTGGAGTGTGGGACCATCCAGCAGGCGATAAATGAGGCTGTTGATGGCGATATGATTATCATCGCTCCTGGTATCTACACCGGGCCCGGCAATCGAGACATAGACCTCAAAGGTAAAGCCATCACCATCCGAAGCGTCGACCCAAATGATCCAAATATTGTGGCAGCAACGGTGATTGATTGTGAAAGTAAAGGTCGAGGGTTTTATCTGAAAGGATGCTCTGGAGCGACGATCTCCGGGCTGACGATCACCCACGGCTTGGCTGACAGTGGCGCCGGAATTTACTGTGAAGGCAGTGAAATCACCCTTTACAAATGTTGCATCGAGGAGAATGCAACACTTGACGGTCTGCCAGGTTCGTGCCCATCAGTTCGCGGACAGTGCGGTGGTGACGGCGGCGGTCTCTATCTATCGCGTAGCTCAGTGAGAGTTATATCAAGCCTGATAAGGTCGAGCACAACAGGCAATGGTGGTGCAGGAAGCCCCGAGTGCTATAGTTACAGCCCCTCATCTTCCTGGTACACATATGGCGGTGACGGTGGGTACGGCGGCGGGATTGCATGCAGGAATAACTCCGTGCTTGAGATAGAGGACTCCGTCGTTGCCGGAAATACCACAGGTCAGGGAGGATATGCTGGTGGCACAGCAAGCGTCGGCGCAGGAGGCATGGGTGCGGGCATTTTCTGCGACAAGTCTTCGCTGCTAAAAGTGCGCAACTGCTTAGTCAGCAGTAATACCGCTGGCAGAGGTGGCCGAGGTTCTATAGGGAGTTGGTCATTCGGGGGTGGCATCTACTGTTCTTCAGGTACTGTGGTCGATTCGCAGTTTCATAACAATAAAGCGGACGCCTGGTCCGAGACAGGATTTGTAACCGCTTTCGGCGGAGGTATGTACATCGACGGGGGAAACATGGCTGTGAGCAACTCTGTGTTTAGCGGCAATATGGCTGGCCTTCAGGGTGGATGGGACAGTTATGGTGGTGCCTTATGTATCAGAGGCGGTGCACATACTATCAACAATTGTACATTTGATGATAACCATGCAAATTGGGGAACAGCACTGGACTGCTGGGGATACACTCTTGAAATAAGGGACTGCCAGTTTTTCGGTAATAGTAACGGTGATCCGACTTCCCCCGGGTGCGCTATAGATGCCGGCGGCGGCAAACTCACTGTGGCGGGCTGTACTATTTGCAGGAATCAGGGTGGTGGTATTGAGGATAATGCCACCAACAGTGTTATCTCAGACTGTTTCGTCGAGAATAACATTGGTCCCGGCATACGCTTTAGTGGCGAGAATTATACTATTACCCGATGCGTAGTAACAGCAAACCAAAGTGACAATTATGGAGGCATTACCTGCCATTCAAATGGTAAAGTCGCCATAGCCGATTGTAAAGTTACCGGAAATACCACGAACAGATATGGGTGCGCAGGGATTGAACTGTCCGGATATGGCGTCTTCACGTTGCGCAACTGCCTGATCACAGGTAACGCAAGTCTTGGCCTGAGTTCTGGTGGGGGTTTGTACCTTGAGAGGCACGCCTGGCCGGTTATATCTCAATGTACGATAACCGGCAATGTAGCTGCTCAAAAAGGTGGCGGTATGTTTTGTACGCGTGACGACTTAGACCCGGGCTATCCAGTACTTATCAATAGCATCGTGTGGGGAAATAGCGCTCCACACGGTAGCGAAATCGCCTTGGAGACTTACTGCAACTCTGAAGGAAACTGCTTTCCTTCATCTCTGCAAGTTATCTACAGTTCTATACAAGGCGGCTCTTCGGCTGTATATGTTGAGCAGGGATCAAACCTAATTTGGGGTATTGGAAACAGCCAGACCGACCCTCTGTTTGTAAGACCAGGTTGTTGGACCGATGTGAATGAGCCGAATACTGTCGTTGAGCCGGATGACCCCAATGCGGTGTGGATTAACGGCGATTATCATTTAAGCCAAGTTACCGCAGGGCAGGCGGCGGATAGTCCGTGCGTTGATGCAGGAAGTGATTTAACAGTAAATCTGGGCATGGATGAATTCACAACGCGAACCGACAATGTGGCCGACACCGGCATCGTAGATATGGGCTATCACTATCCTATGCCGAACGCGGCGGACATTGATGGCGACGGAGATGTTGATCTAACTGATTTCGCCATACTTGCCGGGTACTGGGAGCTGCCCACGATGGAGATACCGATGGGTAGCGCCATTGTCGATGGTGACATTAGTGAATGGTCGGAGGGTGTAAACTGGATACCATTGGATAAGATTTATTACGGCAATCCTGCTGATGTGAGAGACGCTAAGTATGCTCTTCGCTGGAGTCCGGATACGGACAAGATTTATGTTGCCGTGATGGTGAACGATAGCAACCACGTGTTTAGCGATGAGTACATAAAATGGGATGTGAGTGACCGGATTGAGATTTACAGCCAGGGCGATGCTGAAGGCGGCACCACCTGGCTGCGAGTTTACGATGTGGCGCAGCAGTATATGATGGCCCCAAATACTTCGGGCGGTTCGTGGGCGACTTGGGCTTACGGCGAGGCGTTAGGAACTGATGTTGGTTTGGAATACGCCGTCGCCGTAAATGGCGACCAGATAATACACGAGGCCGGCGTGTTGATGTTTGATAATTACGCAGGTTTCAGCGGTGGCACTACGATCGTAACCGAACTAAAGCCGGGTCACGTGGTCGGATTTGATGTGTTGGTCAGTAGTCGATGGGAGAGTGACGGCTTCGGCATGCTTTCAGAAAACTTGATGACCGGCAAATCGGAGGATGCAGCTCAATTTGCCAGGTACACTTTGGCTGAGCGAACGAGTGTCTCACCATACGCTGCTCAGGCAGCCGACCTGGATGAAAGCGGCATCATAGACTGGTTTGACCTTGCGGTGTTGGCAGAGAACTGGCTCTGGCACACCCGATGGTGACAGACGCTTTTTGCCATAGCGTCAGAGATGGTTTTTCTGCGGGGCACCAGGCGTGGCTTAAACGAGCCAGGCACCGCGTCAAGATTGACTTTTTTGCGAGTTTTGCTATCATAAAATTGATTTTTTACCGTCAAGATTGTCCTTACGGTTTAGATAAATGGCAGACCCAGGTATACCAGTTTTCTCTGGTGGAAGCGGCCAAAAGATTTTGCTGATAGGTGACGTCAGCAGAGCTTTTTTGGATCCGGATTCCATTACAGAGCGGCGATGCGAAGTCCACGCGGATATGGTCGATGGAATTGATGCTGCGGCGAAAAATAGTTTTGCGGTGATCGGCGTGGTGATGTCCCCGCTTCCGCGTGGGTCGTTGAGTTCGGCTCTGCAATCGTTAAGGCGGGCCAACGCCGCGGCTAAAATCATATTGTTGGCGCAGATGTATCAAGAGCCGATAGCCAGAAAACTCGTAAATCTCGATCCTCGATCCTCGATCCTCGATTCGCGGCCTCCGGCAGGCCTTGCGGACGACTATTTGATTTGTCCGGTCGCTTTGGCGAGCATTGAGCATCGAACATCGGGCATCCAGCGTCAAGCATCGAACACTCTGGAAAGGAAGATAAAAGAGCTCGAGAAATTGGCCACCGAAGACGATTTGACCGGTTTGAAGAATAGACGCTATATTTGGGAGTTTGCCAGGCAAATTTTAGAGCACGCCCGGGATGAAAGCGGCCGGGTGACGCTACTTATTTTTGATATCGACAACTTCAAACATTACAACGACGTCTATGGTCATACGGTCGGCGACAATATCCTGAAACAGGCTGCTGTTTTGACGCGGCGATGCTGCCGGGCACACGATGTTGTGGGCAGGATCGGCGGGGATGAATTTGCAGTCGTTTTCTGGGACGACCAGCCCGTCCGATCAAAGGCCGGAAAACTCGACCCCGACTCGGTCGGGACGAAATTCGGAACTTATCCCGAGCCAAGCCGAGTGATTCCCGCTCGGCGGGACAGACGCCTGGCGACTGTGGAGCCGCCCAAAGAAGCGATCTTCATAGCCAATCGCTTCAGAAAAGAATTTGAGAGGGCCGAACTTCATTTATTAGGTCCGAATGGTGAGGGGGTTTTGACCATAAGCGGCGGCCTGGCAAGCTTCCCCCGCGATGGATCGACAGCCCAGCAGCTCTTTCTGCGGGCGGATAAGGCCTTGTTGGAAGCCAAGCGCAGCGGCAAAAACAGGATATATCTTGTTGGTAAACCGCAGAGCGACATCGCCGGCATCGAATAATCTTCCACCTCCCAGCCCACAACTCCCAGAGCCTCATCGGACTGCGGCCGGGCCTTCGCCCAGACGAGATTGGAAAAACTCCTTTGCCGGATACAGCTTCTCCACAAAAGAGAGGATACGATGTTGCCTCGTCATCTCAAGTCAGGAAGAAACCTCTTGACACGAGCGGGTTTTACACTTAATATAGATGTGACAATCTGGCACAAATCTACTTGATATTATGGAATGGAGGTTATGGGTATGTTTCAGAAGCTAACTTGTTCAATTGCCGTTATTACGCTGCTAAGCATAGGCAGTGGTGTTCAGGCACTTACGATCACTACTGCTGACGGCAAAGGTGCGGACACGTATCTTACAAATGACAGCCCCCAGGGCCCGAATACGAACACGAGCGCAGAAGTAAGGATGAGGGCGTTCCGCCAACTGGCTGATACACGCTCCAAGACTGGTTACATTAGGTTTGACCTCGGGGACGCGGTCGGGGACATGAGCGGCGCCACATTGACATTTGAGGCGACCTTTCTCAAAGGCTCAGCAAAAGTAGTGCAGGTCTATGGATTGATAGATGGAGACGGTGATTTGTGGGACGAAAGCACGATTACGTACAATACCGCTCCAGGCATGCTCACGGCTACTCTTGGCAACTATGCCCTTGACACGGCCAAGGTGACATTGCTGGGAACAATCACTACTCCTGCTGTCGGTGATCCATATCCTGTCAGGTTCAG
>JAFNGF010000102.1 GCA_017885385.1 Planctomycetota bacterium | reverse complement strand
CTCTTTATCGCAACAGGCGTGGGCGTGACCTTCGGGTCGACGCTGCCCCTAATCATCCAGTCGCCCTCCCAGTGCTGCAGAACAAAGGTTTTGCCCGTGCCTTTGTAGGCCGTCAGAAAATATTTAGCCAGCTCATAAAATTGCTTTTGTTCATCCTGTTTTTGCTGCTCGGTGATTCCGGTGCGCCAATAGCCATCCGGGCGTCCCAAAGCCGTGACCACCAAAATGTAGGTGGTGAAAGGCTTATTAAAGAGCTGCCTGTAGTACGGTGTCTGCGCGGCCTCGACCAAGGTTTTGACCTCCGGCCAATTCGAGTTGTAAGGATAAACCGATGCCGGCCCCTCATGTCTTTTGCCGTAGAACCAGACTTTAATCACTCGTGAGCCTAAAGCCAGAATCTGGTCGGCGCCTTCGTTGAGGAAATCTTTGTCCGTCAGATAGTATCTGCCGGCAACATGCGTCACTCCCAAGACATCCGGCAGCGGGCGCTCCGCTGCGCAAATACCACAGATTACCGGCACTAAAATTATCCGAGAGAAATTCGCCATATTGTCACCCAGACGAACCCCGCAATGGTTTATTGTGGCACGGCCATCCTGGCCGTTTTTCACGGGCTGGAAGCCCGTGCCACACTAAATATTCAGCTAACCTTTGATCTTACGAAAACTTTTTCCGGCGGCTTCTATGGTCTTCTCTATGTCCTCTTGCGTATGGGCCAGTGACACAAACATTGCCTCGTACGCGCTGGGGGCAAGATAAACGCCCTGATTCAGCATGCCGGCAAAGAATTTCTTGAATTGTTTTATATTTGTTGACTGCACGTCAGCGAAATTTCGGACCGGCCTATCGGTGAAAAAACAGCTCATAATTGAGCCGACACGATTAATTGTGACGGTGACACCCGCCTCTTTAGCCGCGTTTGCCAGGCCGACTTCCAGCATAGCGGCTGAAGATTCAAGCCTCTGGTATACGGGCCTCTGGATATGTTTAGCAGGGGCCGGCACGGCGACGGACCCCGCAATAAACCTGTCCTGAGCCCGGTCGAAGGATTGCGGGGCTAAATATTTAGCCCCACGTTTCACGTGGGGTCTTTCTTCCAAAATATCAAGCGTCGCATTTGCAGCGGCGGTTGCGATTGGATTGCCGGAGAGGGTTCCTGCCTGATAAACCGGCCCGATCGGAGCCAGCATATCCATAATGTCGGCTCTGCCTCCGACTGCCGCCAGCGGCAGTCCGCCGCCTATTATTTTGCCCAGACAGGTAATATCGGCTTTTACACCGAAAAGCTCCTGTGCTCCGCCGTATGCGACGCGAAAGCCGGTTATCACCTCATCAAATATTAAAATCGCTCCGCCGGCATCGCACAAGTTTCGAAGTGCCGCAAGGTACCCGTCAATCGGTGGAACAACGCCCATATTAGCAGCGATGGGTTCGACCAGGACTGCTGCGATTTTGTCTTCATGCCCGGCAAAAGCAGCCTTTGCCGCACCGATATCGTTATACGGCAGCACAATGGTGAGCCGGGCAAGCGAATCGGGCACGCCGGCACTGGAGGCGATGCCCGTTTCAGCGACGCCGGAGCCGGCCGCAACCAGCAGGCAGTCGCTGTGGCCGTGATAACAGCCGGCCATTTTGATTATCAAATCCCTTTTGGTATATGCCCGTGCCAGGCGGATAGCGGTCATTACAGCCTCGGTGCCGCTGCTTACGAGGCGGACCTTTTCGATTGAATCGAAGGCGGCAGCTATCTTTTCAGCCAGTGCAGTTTCAGCCAGCGTCGGTGCTCCGAAAGACGTGCCGTTTTTTGCCGCTGTCCGGATAGCGTCCAATACTTTTGGATGGGCGTGCCCGAGTATCATCGGCCCCCAGGAGCCGACATAGTCAATATACTCATTGCCGTCTATATCGTAGATTTTTGAGCCGGCTGCACGCTCAATAAAGAGCGGCGTCATTTCCACACCGCCGAAAGCCCGTACCGGCGAATTGACGCCGCCGACCAGAAAACTGCCGGCACGCATCCAGGCTTGAGCAGATTTTGGATATGCCTTTTGTCCGTTCATTTTCGATTGTCAATTTTCAATTGCCAATTTATAATTGTCAATTTACAATTACCAAGAAATTTGGAGCACAGGTTATGAACTTAGTCAAATGGCTTCGCAAAAATCAGTCAAAGGTGATGGCCATTGTGGTCATCGGCACACTAGTCGGCTTTATCGGCGGTAGTGCATTAACGTACCTTCTTAGCCCAGGAAGGACGGTCGGATACAAGGCCGTAGCTTATTTCGGGGAAAACAAGAAAATAACCAACTACGAGCTGATTGGTGCCCGGAACGAGCTTGATGTCCTGCGAATGCTCCGGATGGAGGAACTGCTCAGATCACAAGATCTGCAGGGAATTCTGCTGGGTGAGCTGGTTTTTTCAGAAACCAGAGTCGCACCGGCAGTTATCAATTATGTCAAACAAATGATAAGAGCAAACGGGTACAGAATCAGTGACGAGCAGCTCAGAAATATCTACAAGCGTTCGGTGCCAAGTGATATATACTGGATACTGCTGAAAAAGGAAGCAGAGCTGGCGGGGATTAGAATATCCAACGAGGATGTGGGCAGACTCCTTGGAGGAATGATACCACAGCTACTAAACGGCGTAACATACTCACAGTTTATTGGGTCGTTGGTGAACCAGCGAGGGATTCCGGAACAACAGCTGCTGGAAACGGTCGGCGAACTGCTGGCGGTATGGCAGTACGCCGAATTGGTCTGCTCTACCGAGAATGTCACCAACTCTCAACTGAGCCACCTGGCCAGCTGGCAGAATGAAACCGTTAACGTAGAATTTGTAAGATTTAACGCCGACGCATTTGTCGAATCCTCGCCCGCGCAGGGACCGGTCGAGCAAGAATTGCTCGAGCATTTCAACAAATACAAAGAATTCTTCGCCGGCGACGTAACGGAACAGAACCCTTACGGCTTCGGATATAAGCTGCCCGCCCGGGTGCAGCTGGAATACATCGCCGTCAAGCTCGACGATGTTCCGTCGATAGTGACGCCGCTTACGCCCCAGGAGACGGAAGAATATTACCGCAAACATGCCAAAGAATTCACCAAGTCCGTTCCGTCGGATCCGAACGACCCGAATTCGCCGGCGCTTTCCCGAACCAAAAGCTACGCAGAGGTAGCGGGGGCTATCTCGGAACAGCTTATGCANNAGGGTACATTCAAAAGCAGATAGTATTCTTCGCGAGGCAAAAACACTTACCGAGGCAGGCCTACAAGATATAGATAGTGACATCGACAAGCTCAGCCCCGAACAGTTAAAGCAGAAAGCGGGCGATTACAAGACTGCCGCCGAACAGCTGGGCAAAAAGCACAATCTCAAGATATACTCCGGACAAACCGGTCTGCTCAGCCTCACCGATATGCAGATGGACGAGTATCTCGACAGACTGTTCGTGACGGGCTACGGATACAGGCCGGTGCCGTTGACTCAGATTATCTTTATGGTCGGCAATCTGGATACCGGCGCAGCCGAGCTGCTCGACCTCCAGAAGCCCAGAATGTACGAAAACATCGGGCCGGTCCGAGACCTGTCAGAAAAGATAATGGCAATGGTAAGGATAGTTGATGCCGAAAACGCCTCGCAACCGGATACCATAGACTGCACCTTCAGCAAAGGCACACTTGAGCTGGACCAGAAAAAACCTCAGTCGAACGAGGCAGCACCCGAACAAGACAAGCATGACGCGAACACCCCCCCTGTCTATTCGGTAAAGGAGAAAGTAGTCGAAGACGTAAAGAGGCTCGCGGCGATGGGTGCCGCCCAAAATAAGGCCCAAGAGTTCGTTAAGCTGGTGGCTGAAAACGGCTGGGACGGCGCACTCAGCAAGCTCAACGACCTTTATAGACAGCAGCGCCAACAAACCGGGCAAGCCAAACCGGCTGAAAGTGAGCCTAATATGTTCAGGCTGGAGAATCTGACTAACCTACGGAGAATCCCAAATGCCTCTCTGGAGACGTTAGTCGTGCAAAGCAGCGGCAGTCCAGAAGAAAAATTGTTTGTAAGGGAAGCCGCAGCCCCAAAACAATGGTTTACTGTTAATGAAGCCAGAATAGAAAGCCGCTTCGTAGAACAGCTTTATTCGCTCGTGCCCCAAGACAGCAACACGGCTCCGAGCTTGCCCGTATCTATCGAATTCAAGCCGCACACGAGTTTGTACGTGATCAAAAACATTTCAATTAACCGCCTCAGCCGGCAGGACTACGAAAAAGTCAGGGCCGCCCAGGCGTACAGAGAAGACCACCTTCAGAACCAAAACTTGGCGGTGATACACTTCAATCCTGAAAACATAGTAAAACGTATGAACTTCCGTTCGGTCGACCAGAGCAAAGAGCCGGCAAGCGCCGATGCCCCGGCAGAACCGGAGGAACCATAATAATGGCACATCGCCGGCAAGAGAATCACCCAGCATCCATATTGGCAGTGGCGGTTGCAAGCTGGCTCGCCCCGGGCGCAGGATACTTCTTGCTGGGCGAAAAGAAACGGGCAATAATTATATTTGTCACCATCGTCCTAACGCTGTGCACAGGCTTATACATAGGCTCAATCGGCGTAATCAACTTTAAGGGACCGGCGGCGTTATATGTCAAGGCCGCACAGATTATGAATCCGCCTATCGTGCTAATACTGGGGCGTTACACCGCCGCTGGAGCTTATCCGGTCCACTTTAGCCTCCGGCAGGTTCGGTTTCGCGCAGATGAGCCAGATAGACCGCGTTAACGATGCACAAAAGATTGAGCAAGCCCGATGTCATTGTGTATATCTGTCCGATTTCGTTTGGCCAGCCGTGGACCGGATAAG
>JAFNGF010000101.1 GCA_017885385.1 Planctomycetota bacterium | reverse complement strand
CGGCTTTTGGAACGTGAATTTGGTGTGGTTTATTCTCTCTGGGGAGTTTATTACTTATTACATCGCCTGGGATATTCATGTCTTTGCCCTCGGCACACGTCCGGGGGGGTAATGTGTGAGCTCAGGGCCGCACTGCTGCTTACACACCAGACAGATCCTTCAAAGAAAAGCCGATTTTTCCCACAAAGGGTTGCGATGTGGTCCAAAGATACGATTTCTCATAGAATCAACTAACGTTTACGGGAGTTAGTGCGTCTGTAAGGTGATGAGGAAAGATGCGTGAGCAATGTCAGCAGAACAACGGCCAGCGATACCGCCGACCTGGTCGAAGCCAGCCAGGCCGGCGATAGAGGTGCCTTTGATGAACTTGTAAAGGTGTATCAACGGCGGGCAATGCAAGTGGCTGTACGCGTGTTGGGAGATGCGGAGGAGGCGGCCGAAGCAGTCCAGACGGCTTTTGTTAATGCTTATTTGAATATCGGCAAACTGAGAGAGGCCAAGCGGTTTGGGGTTTGGCTGCTGCGGATTGTTGCCAACGCAGCGATCAGTCAAGCCAGAAAGGCTAAACGCAGACCAGAAAGCATAGAAATCGCCGACCGCTATGAAGATAAAACAAGCCTCTCACCGGCTGAGACAGAAAGCGCGAAGGAGTTGAAGGAAGCAATACGGCGAGCGATGCTGAAACTCTCGAAAAAGGAAGCTAAGGCGATATCGCTTTTTGGGCTGGAAGATCTATCACATAGAGAAGTGGCTGAAATCATGGGCTGTTCGGTTGAGGCGGTCAGATGGTACGTGTTTCGAGCAAGGCAGAAATTGAAGGTATTGCTGAAAGAGTATCTGCAATGTTAGATGGGCACGAGAAAATCGATCTTTTGCTGGGGCGCAATGCGGATGAGCAGTTGAGGAATGTTGACTGGAATGAATTGAGTTCGACGATATCCAGGCGGCTGGACAAGACGCAGCAGACCAAGACCTATCCGATTGGACTGCCGAGCGTGTTTAAGATAGCCGCAGGGGTCGCGGCGGCAGCGGCGGTTCTGCTTATGATAGTGATGATTAAGCTCGAAAAGTCGGCGGATATGCAGTTGGGTAACCGCAAAGGCTCAGCTTCCGTTGAGATTATAGAAGGCCTGAGCAAGTCACAGGTGACGGTTGACATTGCTGTACCCGATACAAAGCTGGCAAAGTGCGATATTAGAATAATCGATTCGAGGGGAAGTGACAAAGCAGGTGACGCTCAGGCGGCATGGATGGTAATCAGCAGGACCGAGCCTTTGTACGCGGACAACGGCTTGAGCAATGATATGAAGGATGTGATCTGTTTGTTCTGAAAAACTTCTGATCTGAAGGAGAAGAAAATGAGCGTAAAGGTTTGTGGAAAAGTACTCGTCCTGGCAGTTACTTTGATTGGTTTATCGGTTGATTATGCTTATGCCGATAAATTGCAATTGGAGCAGAAACTTGCCAAGCCGGTAAGCATTAAGCTAACTGACGTGACTATCGCCGAAGCCCTGGAGGAAATCGGGCAAAAAGCTGACCTGAAGATTGGTTTGTCGGATGAGGCAATATGGAGGCTGCCGCAGGGCAAGGCAACGAGGCTTTCGGTGACTCTGGACGGGCCGCTGGCGGAGAGCATGGCAGAAATGCTAAACGCCTTTTTTATGCGGTACGCGGTGGGAGATGAGCAAATCACCATCTATCCGCGGCCGGAATTGCAACATGTCCTGGGCAGACCGACGACGAAACAAATAGAGCTGCTCAAAAGGATGTACACAATGGTCTTGACAGTAAGTGCTGGTAGTCCAGGAGAAATCCTGAAAGGGATGATAAGTGAATGTTTCCACGCGGTGATTTTGCCGGTTGGGCGTTATTCGGACCTGAGCGCAGTTGTGACCCAGCTTGCGGAAGGAATACCGGAAGGTAAATCATCTCCCGCGGCGACATTACCCCAGTTGTTGGATTCTATTGGACCAGCGTGGTACGTTTCGGGCCCTGATTTTCCCAACCAGCCTGCGGAAATTTGGAGTGTGAGTGAGAGTGATTTTCGCGAGGCGAAGCTCGACCAGATAGTCGATATCTCTTTTAAGGACGAAGCGGCGGAAGCGATCATTCATAGGCTTGCGAGCTGGACGGGCATGGAGCTTTTTGTCGATAAGGCAGATCCTTCGTGGTTGAGTGAGAAAATCTCTGTTGACATGCAGAATGTAAAGCTTGGGCAAGCCTTGCGAAATGTAGTAAGTACAGTGGATGGGGCGGTTACTATTTATGTTGAGAGCAATGGAATCTCCGTGGAAGGACCACTGCACGCAAAAGTACCCCCTCCTCCCAAAGCAGCGGGAAGCGGCGAGTATGTCGGCAAGATAAGTATCCCCATGGAGGGCGGGAAGTACTACATCGAATTTATGCTGCGGGAAAGTGACCTGACGGACCAGTTAAAGAAGCTCAGAGCGGAGAAAATAAGAGAGGTTCTGAGAGAATCAGCAAAACCAGCAGAAAAGCCAAAAAACAAGTGAAACATCAGGAGCCAATTGCAGCCGTTGGTTATGGTCGACCACTCAGTACAACTATTTTAGTGGGACCCAGCAGTTTATAGCGTATTCCTCGCCAGCGGATGGTTCTGCCAAAGGCTGAAGAGATCACAAAGGATAGTAGCAGCAGCGACCATACCCAAAAACCGAGAATGTCAGCAGACATGGCGGCCCTGATTGCTTGTCGCTCGTCGCTCGTGACTCGTCGTCCGTATTTGAGCAGCTTTTGGGCCATTTTCTGACGTAGGATTGCCTGGCTGAGTTGGCTCAGCAAAAATACGATAGGTACGGCCAGGATAACTAAAAACTCAAAACTAAAAGCTAAAAACTTATGAGTTGCGTAGACCGCCAGGCCGGCCCCGCCCCATACGCCCAGCACCGAATAGAGACTGCTTAGCAGGCCGAACCACCAGGTTCGCGGCGTGCTTATCCGCGTAATTAGAAATTGTCGCCGGCCAAACTCAAATAGCTCTCGCCACGTGATTGATGCGTAAGAGGCCGCAAGACAGGCGGGGACAAACGCAACTTTCATGCCGGCTTTTTTGACCGTCCGGCTCAGCGATAAATCGTCGCTCAAAGCTCTCGACCAGATTTTTTCAATGCCCAGCCGGCGGAAAACCTCTACCCGGACAGCCATCGATCCGCCCCAGGCCTGGTTGAAACACGTGTTGCCCAGCAATTGAGCTACCTTGGCATTGACCGCGGATAAAACCAGGCTGGCCAGGTTGTTCTTTTTCGGTATGAACCAGCGGTAACCGCTGGCAACGCCGGTCTTGGACCGGTGAAGAGGCCAGACCAAGTGACTTAGCCAGTCATTGCGAACGCAGATATCCGAATCGGCAAAGGCGAGAATCTCCACCCCTTCTTGCGCAGGGGCGAGCGGCTCGACTGATTCTTGCTTTCGCAGGCAGCGGGGATCGCTCAGCTTGCGGTAGCAGTATAGCAAATTGTGAATCTTCTGGCTGCACGACTGTGTGCCGCCCGCGACCAATATCTGCACATCGAGAGCTTTCGAGGCCGGGCTCAGCTCAGTTTTTAATCTGCATAATTCGTCGTAGGCCGGGTCCGACCTGTCGGCAACGACAAACCACAGCAGATAGTTTTCATAATCTTGGTTAAAGAATGAGGCGATGTTTTCTCGAAATTCCGAGTCCAAACCCCTGCAGGGTACAATCAACGCTGTGCGTAGCTTGTGCCACAGGCGTTTCTTTTTGTATTTCTGCAGCGCATAACAGTAATTGCTGTACGCCAGAGCGACGACAAGTAGCTGCGACAAAATTGCCGCAAGGGCTATGTAGTGATACCACGCCATTAAAAACTTCAAAATGCAAGGTGTAAAAAGTAAGATACCATCGCAAAACTCAAAACTTTTCCAAGCCCTGCATTTGGGCTTTGCACTTTTAGCTTGGAGTTTTGAGTTTTTATGGTATAGAGGTCAGCGGAATTGTCAAGCTGATTAACTCATCGATGGTATAGGATTTTGCCAGGTCGATCGAGAGCAGACAGCCGTGATTATGGTCGGAGGCTATGATTATCAAATTCTTAGCGGCTTTGTGCCATCCCTGCTGCTGCGGCTGGTGGCCGAGAATGAAAATGTCCACGTCGAAAAGTTCAGCCATTTTGTCCAGCAGGGCCTGGCTGTGTCTTCTTCCCCAGGTCAAAAGGTAAGCCGAGCCTGGTTTTTCACAGTCGTTGAGTTTTAATTGCCTGTCCATAACCTGCCGGTCAAATTTATCGACAAAGTGGTCGCCGGGCAGCGAATGTGACAGCCATATTCTGTTTTCGCACCGGACCGCCAGCGGCTGTGAGAATAAGAATTGCCGTATAGCTTGTTCTACGTCAGTAGAGGCCTGTCGAAATTCTCGCTTCAGAGCCAGGTGTAATGCGCGGCTCATTTCTTTGCCGTCTTTCATTACCGCGGTGCTGTTGATTATCGCGGTGTCGTGATTTCCCATGATGATATGAACGCGGTCGGGGAACATCAGCTTGTAACGGACAGCGTCGAACAACAGTCTGTATGAGAGGCAGCCGCCCTCGGCATCTTGTGGTCCTCCGTGTATGATTTCCTGCAGGACGACATGCCGGTCGTGACGGCTGGCCAGGTCGGCAAAGGCGACTATCCTTTCAAAATTTCGCCTGTGTCCGTGGATGTCGCCGGTTGCTATCAGCGAGCCTTCAGCCGGCAGGTGAATGAGGTTGCCGCGTCGAAACATATCTACCTTGTTGGCTTCTACCGCCTTATTCAGCAAGTCAATGATTGTCTGAGGCATCCTTGTTTGGTCTTATCTTGTCGGCGAATATACTGTGTATCATCAGGTCCAGCCTGGATATTATCGTCATCATAGAGGCGGGCCGTTCTGCAGGGTCCTCTTTTATGCAGTCCATTACCAGTCTTGAGATATTAGGGGGGATTCGTTTCTTTATCTCGTGAGGGGGCCTGCAGGGCTCATGCACGGGCAAGCCAAAGCTGTTCTTTTTGGGTATCAGAGTGGGCACGTTTTTTCCGGTTAGCGCCCAATACATTGTGGCGCCGAGGTTGAAGATGTCGGTCTTGGGTCCGAGCGGCTTGCGCCTGACCTGCTCAGGAGCGATGTAATCCGGAGTACCCTGAATTCGCGGCTTGGTGGTTCCAATCTTGCAGCTCTGGCCCAGATCTATAATTCTGATGGAGCCGGACTTGCTCAGAAGAATATTGTTCGGCTTTATGTCGCAGTGCACAAATCCCTGCTGATGCATGGCATAAAGGCCGCCCGCTACCATTCTGAATACAAGCAGCACATCGCCCAGGCTCAAAGTGGGGCTGTCTTCAAGGGTCTTGCCATCGAAGTATTCCATCGAAAGCAGCATCTCTTTCACTTTGAACATGCTGCGAATTTTTTGGAGTTTATAGCACTTGCGGACGTAAGGATGGTCAACCCGCCGGGCCACTCTATATTCATTCTCGGTCTGCTCGAAGACCCTTAGGTCTTCCGGCTTTTCAAATATAAGCCGCTTAAGGGCGACATTAGTCTGGTCCTCTTCGTCCATTGCAAGGTAAATCGTGCTGCGAGCACCACTGCCAATTCTCTGCAACAGAGTAAACCCACCGACGCTCAGTATATCTTTAGCCATATTAGCGATGCAAGCCTAAGACCTCAACCACGCCGTAAGCGTGTACCACATTTGCCCTTCGTAAGATACGCCGCGTTGACTTTTTGTTCTGTCAATTCTATGCTCCGCAGCAGAATTCTTATGAGACTAAAAAACTGCCCTTCGAGAAAGAACCTTCAGCCCGATTCAACTAAACTTCGCAAAATCAGCAGTTTACAGTGGCATACGTCGTTTGTCCAGCAGCACAGCCGCTTTTCGTAGTATCGGCAAAAATAGGGCGGTCTTGAAAAGTTGTTGCAATTTACGGCATATTTGGTGATAATTTCGCCGACAGTAGTACAAGATCGACAGTGTGCCGATTTCTGTTGGTGCGATATGATTCCCCGATAGCTCAATCGGTAGAGCGAGCGGCTGTTAACCGNNGTTCGAGTCCAGCTCGGGGAGGTTGGCGGAAGGAAGCGGTGTATATTTTGTTTATGTGTTGGAGAATCTGCAGGGTCAATTCTATGTTGGCTCAACGGGCGATCTTGCAAGGCGGCTCCAGCAACATAATTCTTTACGGAAAAGCGGCACAAAATTCACGCATAAGAACGGCCCATGGCGGCTTATCTGGTCGGAGCGTCATTCTACTCGGGCTTCTGCGGTGCGCCGAGAACGACAAATCAAACGGATGAAGTCGGCACAGTGGATTCGCGAGAGTTTGTTACAGCGGCCCTGAGATTACATAGGCCTGTTATATGGAAACATATAATCGCTGTTTGGGAGTAAGACACACAATGCGCTAATGCTTTGTGACAGTTCAAACGATGGGTGTCATTCTGAGCGAAGAAAGCCTTTAGCCNNGAGCGAAGTCGAAGGGGAAGAATCTGGGCTGCGCCGGCCAGATGCTTCGCCTTGTGGCTGAGCATGACAGGAATTAGTTAGAATTTCGTCGATAGCTGAGTCGGTAGAGCGAGTCCCGACCTGTCGGGATTAACCGCTAGGTTGCTGGTTCGAGTCCAGCTCGGGGAGGTTGCGAGTACAAGCGGGCGGGTCTTTCGTGTACGTGCTGCAAAGTCCTCCGGCCCGACGCTTATGTGAACCATCGTTTTGTTTTACAGGTTGCTCGACCAAGCATAGCGCGTGTCATTGCAGGTGGCGCAAAGTAATCTGAAACGGAACGGAAGAGATTGCCGCCGCTCCAGGACGTGAAATCATCGCCGTCCTCATCCTCTCGTGATCGAATATTTTGTTGTCACTACCCGGCGACCTCAATACGAACTCGCCGCTGTGTCCTTGCCCAACTATGACTCCACTTCATTTGGTCTGACGGCGCGATCCGTGATAGCGTCTTCGATGGCTTGTATTTCTACGAAGTATCGCGGGCAAAATATGTCACTCTGGCTTTATAGCCAAAAGCATCTCGGCAAATCGACAGGAGCACATAATACTCTCAGTTGCGCGTCAAACCTCGGGTAATGGGGCAATCTATGTATAATCGCAAATGGTCCGGTAATTCATGGTTGGCACGCGCAGAGAGCGTGCCGGCGACACCGACAATACGCCTGAGTAGCCTGACCCGCTCGGTGATCAAGAAAAATGTGTGCGCGTTGTGCTCAAAAAAATGCCGACGAGCTCGCGCTTTCGTGGGGATGAGGCTGGTATCTTTCGACCTTTGATTGTGCGATATTGTATCCAGCTATCTTCTTTTTTTACAAGGTGTTACAAAAGCACGGCAATTCTTAAGCGGTGTGACATAAGCCGCATGGCTGCTGCGCGGCGAGCGGAGAATTCTCCAAAAAAAAAACAAAATTTTAGAGTTTAGGGAGATTCGCTGTTGACTTGTATTGGGGAAATAGATAAAATAGCGTACTTTGGTAAGACGGTGTGAATTTTGAACGCTTAAGAGTTTATCTTTTGTTTTTTGGCAGTCAGGCTGATAAGGAGCCCACAAAACGGTAGGTCCGCCCAATTGTATAATTCTCGATCCCACCTATTGACAGGGCGTGATTGTTTGGGCAATATAGGAAGAATCGGCTGAATACAAAAAAAAGCTAAATTGTTGTTTTTACTATTGACAAAGAATAAGAAAACTGGTAAAGTTGGGTAAGTTATCAGAGGCCAGGCGTTGGTGGTATGGGCTTGCAACTCTACGTGAGAACAAGCGGTGCGCTTCGTAGCTGGGCCTCAAGGTGAAAGGTCGAGGAGAGGTGAAAGTGAGGAGAGGTGAGGGCATGCTGAGTTTCACTTCTGTATCACTCTCCGCTTCCCACCTCTTGGCAGATCGGGCCGGCTGACTGTAAAAAGGCTCGATAAATGGTAAATCATTGGCGCTGATGGAGGATGCAGCGCAGCAATAGCATGCAGGCGGATTGCCTCAGCTCGGATGCACTGACAAGACAATGGTTGTTGCTGTGGCTCGCCGGCAAGCAAGAGGAGGAGGATTCTGCAGCGGATTTGCCGCGTTATTTTTAGATTGCCCAGGACCTACGGGGAGGCATTGTCCTAAGACGAGAGGCCCCTCTGAAGGGACAGGGGAGAAAGGAGGTGTGGCATAGAAAAGCTGATAACTCGCAAGGTAGGAAAAGACTTGCGAGCCGCTTAAAGAATCTGGTCCGGTCTTGAGGCGGCGGAATAGTTATCGATTCCGAGTGAAATCGCAGATTCGAAATCGTACGTTTCACGGGCCCCGGCTCGGGAGGGTGTAAGGCGGGCATACCCGCAAGAGTCGGTAAAGCAGGATTTTGCCCGCTGTTGTGTGTGGCTTAGGCATGTGGTTGCTGAGCCAGAAAACCTGGGTTAGCTCCCAGTGGTCAATATCGGCTGCCAGGGAGCGAAGATTTGAGAAAGGAAACAAAAATGAAGAAAAGTGTATTGTTAGGCATTGCAGCAGTAGCCCTATTGGCTCTGCCGGCTTTCAGCGCACAGGTAAAGTACGAGGGCTGGGAAGGCTACTGGACCTGGATTGCACAGCCTGTGAAGGATTTCCCAGTGAAGATGAAGATACCGTGGTTCATCAAAATCGTGAATGAGAAGGACTGGGTGCTGTGGCTAGCCCAAATTCAGTGTGGCGACGACTTCCCTTGCTTCGAAGGGTGCAAGAAGCTTACGATAGCGTGCAACTTCAATTTGGCACTCGAATGCCAAGTCATCAATACCCTGATGGCTGGCGACTGGAGCTGCCGGTATCAGAACCCTGGCCCCAACATTGATAAGCCGGGCGGCGATACTGACGTTTGTGTCAAGGTGAAGAAGGCAGACTTGTTGGGCAGCCTCCCGGGGGTCCCGGGCGAGGAGAAGCAGGTTGCAACACTCAAGATATTGTGCAAGCCGCGGTAGGCAGTGAGTGAGTAAACGCCTTTGAATAGGACAGCGAAAGAGTTGAAGTTAGCTGACTGACAAGAATTCGCGGTCCTTCATAGGGTAAGTAACTGCTGAGAAGATGCTAATAGGGAGGGATGGGCAAGTGGCCGTCCCTCCCTATGTTTTTCTGCGATCAGCTATGTATTAGGCAGGTCCTATCATCGGTTCACGACGCCGCCGTTCCCCGCTTGCGCGGGGACAGGCTTGCCCCTGCGGAGGCAGGGGTCGGTCGTTCTAAAGTCAGCTATGAAGCAGCCAACCGACCGGCACAGGGTGATTTCAGCCAAACAATAATGGAGTATTCGGCACAGCGACCTGCATTGCTGTTGATAAAAACGACGTTATCGAGGCAGAAAATAGGGGTGCCGGACGCAACTGGTGGTAAAATCTGTCAATTTGGGGAGTTTGGGAGCTTTGGCTATTGACACATTCTTGGAAAATTGGTAAACTTACGTAGTGTGAGAAAGGCGGGTCGAACAGGATTGCCGGCTAGGTTTTTCACCGCAATTTATAAGAAATTCTAAGAAGTAAGGGCATCAAATTGTCGAAAAGCTAAGGGAGTGCACTATCCGTGGTCGCTCCCCTCGACTTCGCTCGGGGCAGGCAGTGCAGGCCTGGGCCGGCGTGCGACCCTGGCGGTCCCGCAGCTTGTCGTAGTCGAAGGCGTGGATGGGCTGGTCGTACTCCAGCATCACGTAGTTGGTCACGTCCA
>JAFNGF010000100.1 GCA_017885385.1 Planctomycetota bacterium | reverse complement strand
CGCGGCCTGCCGAAAAGCAAGGATTGTTCGCGGATAGATGCTCAACTTTTTAGCGAATCGAACTCTCGCTATCTGGTGGAGGTTGAGCCGGAGAAGTACGATGCCTTCGCCAAGCTTATGCTCAATCTACCGTTCGGACAAATCGGAAAGGTGACCGAGCAAGAAATGCTCGTCATAAAATCAGAGGACGGCAAAACCGTTATCGAAGCCGACATAAACTCCCTGAAACAAGCCTGGCAAAAGACCTTTGATTGGTGACAGACGGAGGTAGTGTATGGCTGAAAACGTTTTGTACTATGGCGATAATCTTGACATTCTCCGCCAGTATATAAAGGATGAAACGATAGACCTCATCTATCTCGACCCGCCGTTCAAGAGCGATCAGGACTACAACGTTTTATTTAAAGAGCAAAACGGTAGTCGGTCGGCCGCTCAAATCAAGGCTTTTGAGGATACTTGGGAATGGGATATGGCTGCAGCAAAGGCATATCAGAATATTGTGGAAGGTGGAGGCAAAGTTGCGGAAGCGATGCTTGCATTTAGAACATATCTTTCCGAAAACAATATGATGGCATATCTGTCAATGATGGCTCCGCGGCTTATTGAACTGCAACGGGTGCTTAAGAATACGGGAAGCATCTATCTTCACTGTGATCCAACAGCAAGCCATTATCTTAAGATTCTGATGGATGCAGTATTTGGCCCCACCAACTTCAGAAACGAGATAGTTTGGCATTATCGCAAATGGCCTACGGGAAAATACACATTTCAAAGAAATCACGATATTGTAATTTTCTACTCGAAATCTGGAAGAAGAACGAGAACGTTTAACCAGCTCTATATGGGGCGGACACCCTCCACACTGAAGCGATTTGGGACAGCGAAGATTGTTTCGGGTTATGATAAGGAGGGTCGACGTTTACCCTCCAAGACAGAAAGCAAACCTTCGGCAGGAGTCCGACAAGATGATGTTTGGGAGATCGGACGTGTACCACCTATAAAACAACTGTTTCCTACAGAGAAACCTGAGCCACTTCTGGAGCGAATAGTGAGAGCCAGTAGCAATGAAGGTGATATCGTTCTTGATCCCTTCTGTGGATGTGGTACCACGATTGTCGTATCAGAAAGATTAAAAAGACGCTGGATTGGCATCGATATAACCCATCTGGCAATTACCCTCATAAAACATCGGTTAGCCGATGCATGGGCTCACTGTAGAGATTCACGTGCCAAGCCGCAGTACAAGGTAATAGGTGAACCAAAGGACCTTTCGGGTGCCCGTGTGCTCGCCAAACAAGATCCTTATCAGTTCCAATGGTGGGCGTTGGGATTGGTCGGGGCAAGGCCTGTCGAGCAGAAAAAAGGAGCGGATAAAGGAATTGACGGCAAACTCTACTTCCACGACGAGTCTGACAATAAGAAAGCGAGAACAAAACAGATCGTGCTTTCTGTCAAATCGGGAAACGCGGGCGTAAAAGATATGCGTGACCTGCGCGGGGTTTTAGATCGCGAGGGTGCACAAATCGGAGTGCTCATTTGTATGGAGAAGCCGACAAAAGCAATGCGAACTGAAGCAGCGAGTACGGGATTTTACAAGTCGCCATGGGGAAGTAGACATCCTGTGTTACAAATACTTACGATAGAAGAATTATTAGGGGAGAAAAGGATAGATTATCCATATTCGGAGGGAGTAAATGTAACATTCAAGAAAGCACTGAAGGCCAAAAACACAGAAACAGTACCGCAGATGCACCTATCTGATGAAGAGGAGAGACAGCGGAATTCAAAATCTTCCAGGAAGAAGTGAGTAAAGGATATGACCGACGTTAAAGCTATAGTTTTACGGGCAGCAGGGATAAACTGTGATATGGAAACCGAGTACGCGCTCCAGCTGGCGGGAGCACAGGCAGAACGTATCCATATAAACAGAATAATTGACGATAAAACCGCCCTGGAGAAATTCCAGATAATTGTCATCCCCGGCGGATTCAGCTACGGAGACGACGTGGCCGCAGGCGTAATCCTGGCTAACCAGATCGTGCACCATTTGTATGAGCCGGTGCAGAGATTTATTGACGCCGGCAAATTAGTCCTGGGAATCTGCAACGGCTTCCAGGTGCTGGTTAAGGCCGGAATCTTACCCGCCATACGTCTGGCTGACAAGCCGGGCAGCCCCTGCTATGACAGGGGCAAGCTTGCCCCCGCCCAAGCGGGGGTCACCATAACCTATAACGACAGCGGAAAATATGAGGATAGATGGGTGTATTTAGCGCCGCAAACCAAAAGCTGCATTTTCATCGACCCGGGTAGGCAAATCTATCTGCCGGTCGCGCACGCTGAGGGAAAAGTCGTCGCCAGAGATGCAGCCGTCCTGGAGAAGCTGAAGGCCGACGGACACGTCGCGTTTAAGTATGTGGATAAAGACGGCAAAGAAGGTCCATATCCGGTGAATCCGAACGGCTCGGTGGATTCAATAGCCGGCCTGACAGATACGACCGGCAGGATTCTCGGACTTATGCCCCATCCCGAAAGGTTTGTAAGGCCGACCCAGCATCCGCACTGGTCCCGCCTAAAAACTCTGAATTCTGACGGCATGACCATCTTTAACAACGCCGTCAGATACGTACGCGAAAACCTTTAGGCTCGTGCCGATGGGCGAAGGTATTTGAGCGCAAAGTCACGGGCGGCTTTTGCCAGCAGTTTTTCACCGTTCCGGATTGCATACTCCAGAGGCATCCGGCCATTCATACAGGCAAACGCATCTACCACGCCCAAGCTGCGATACTCCTGGCCTGTAAGAAGAACCTGCCCCGCCAGCACTGCGACCTTGGCGCCCGCATTTTTTGCCGCTCGCGCAACGCCGGATACAACTTTTCCTCGTAACGACTGCTCATCAAAGCAGCCTTCACCGGTAATTACCCAGTCTGCTCCGGCAATGTCCTGGCCCAGCCGGCTCCACGACATAACAGTTTCAATGCCCCGGACGAGCTTAGCGCCCATAAAGGCAACGGCGCCTGCTGCAAGCCCCCCGGCTGCTCCTGCACCCGGCAAATCTGCGATGTCACAGCCCAGTTGTTTTTGAACAAGTTCAGCCAGATGCTCCAGTCCCGCCTCCAGCACCTCGACCATTTCTTGCGTCGCCCCTTTTTGAGGGCCGTACACTTTTGCCGCCCCCTGCTCCCCACACAGTGGATTATCTACGTCGCACAGCACTTCAATGGGAACCCGGCTTGGATAGGCCGGCGGGATTATTGTATCTATCTGTAGAAGTTGGCCTCCGCCAAGGCCGACTTCTTTTCCATCTTTGCCCAGGAAATTCCATCCCATCGCTACCGCCGCACCGGTGCCGCCGTCAACGGTCGCGCTGCCCCCAACGGCAAGGAGAATTCGCTGCGCTCCATAATCCATAGCAGCAGTCATTAACTGCCCGGTGCCGTAGGTTGTCGTCTTCAGAGGATTTCGCCGTTGCGGCGGCAGTAACTGCAGACCGCTGGATGTAGCCATTTCCACAACAGCCAGCTTCTCGTATGCAAACCAGGCAAACCCTGCGCATACGCGCATACCCGGCAATGGTCCGGTGACCATCTTTTCAATCCACTGCCCATTGCCGGCAGCTAACATAGCCCGGGCGGTGCCCTCACCCCCATCGGCCACGGGCTTGACAATAATCTCAGCCGCAGGTGCCACCGAGGCGATAGACTCCGCGACAACTGTGCATGCCCGCTCAGCCGTTAGTGAGCCTTTGAACGAGTCCATCGCCACGACGATTTTCATGTCACCCTTCTCTTGTAGATATACGGAATTGTTTGAGGTCCTTCAGGCAGAACACATATAGACGCATCTCGGCCGTACCTGGCAAGTAATTCATCAACTGTGGCTTCTATACTGTGACAGGGCTTCAGCCAAGCAGTTTTGATCTGCGCATCGCTCAAGTTTTCGCTGTAGAAATACACATCTGCCTTCTGACAGATTCGGGCGTGGATTTGTGCCTGCCAGACATCCTGCCTCATAAAGTTTTGCGTGCGAATAATCC
>JAFNGF010000099.1 GCA_017885385.1 Planctomycetota bacterium | reverse complement strand
ATTAAATTTTGACAAATAGTACCGGCTTTACCGGATACAATTACCGAGATACTAATTACGACATACGATATACGACATACGACATATCCCGGCCAATTCGCCAGCCTGAACTTTGAGCAGAAAGAAAAACAACCTCAAAGTGATGGCTGCGGAAGCCGGATTCCATAATAATCAATCATGTTGCGCTCCGTCCAAAACCCAGGAGATTCTATGAACTACTGCGATAAATATTTAGCTGGTGTATAATTCAGGCCAAAACTATAGGCTGTCAACAAAAACGCAAATTTGGTGTATTGAAATTGCCGTTAATAATAAGTAGAGTATCCATAGGCTTTCCTTGGCACGTGCTTCGCGTTTTTGAAGGGACCAAGACTATCAGCGAGAAAACCATTACAACTCGAGAATTAGGCCAGCACCTTCGAGAATGCGGCTACGCTAACCGCCGGCTGCAGGAGAATTATACCTACGCTGACAGTTCGGGCGAGTATACTGTTCCATTGGTCGGGTTTGCGTATGAGACTTTCGATGCGCGCGATGCGTGTTTAGCAGGGTTAGATGTAAATTCAGAAAGTGCCCAACAACTTCGAACATTGGTCGGAAGCTACCATGGTCTCGGAGCACCAGTCGTTTTTGCCTGCCGTCAAAAAGAACTACAATGGTGGACTTTGACAGTTCAAGGGCCTGAGTTTAAAGAGACAGTTTCTGCTGACCACGTTGCCAATTTTTTTGACCAACACCGGAAACAATTCTCTCCTGAGAGCATCTATCGTGCCAAAACTTACGGGCGCTTGGATTCGCAGTATCAACTGAGTTTCGTTGACGTTGGCCTGATGCCGCTTTTTGAACAAGAAATGGGCGATCACTTGTCAAGGCTAATAAAGAGAATGTGTGGCGCGATTCTTAATGAACTCGGAAACCCAGCTATAGATGAGAATCTAGGGCGATGGTTGTTTCAGTGCGTTTTTGGGATAGTGGCTGCAAAAATCCTGGGAGACAAAAACGTTTCAGAGTTCTCTGATTTAAACCTGGACGACGTACGTGAAACTCTGCGAGAAGTTCACAACCATTACAATGCAGGACGACCACCAGAGCAGTTAACCCCAACACAGGAAAAAGGTCTAAAAGCAGCTGCACAAGTGCTCAAAAAATTCGGCAGCTTAAGACACTTAACCATTGAATCGCTTGCGTACGTCTACGAAAACGCGCTCATTACGAAAGAGATAAGAAAAGCGCTAGCGATTCACGCGACACCTGCATATTTAGTTGATTACATTGTATGGCAGCTTGCGCCATGGATTGAGCAGATTCCACAGGCGAATCGCGTGGTCCTGGAGCCAACCTGCGGACACGCCCCGTTTCTGGTTTCCGCTGCTCGGCTGCTGCGAGAAATGATCGATGAAGATGATCGGAAAAAACGCCACGAGTATCTCAAAAAGCATTTGCTGGGCATCGAGATGGATTCTTTTGCAAGAGAAATTGCGCTGCTTTCGCTGACTTTAGCCGACGCTCCAAATCCAGATGGCTGGCAGATAATGTCCACAGATGTTTATAAAGGGGAAGTTCTCTCAAAGGCGGCAAGTAACGCAACTATCATGTTGTGTAATCCACCGTTCCAAGATTTCACGACTGAAGAACAGGCTGTATATGCAAATCAAGGAGTGAGCTTGCGTTACTTTAACAAAGCGGCCGAGGTTCTTGCACGAACATTGCCGTATATGCCGACAGGTTCTGTATTTGGTGTTATTGTTCCACAGGGCTTCTTGCATGCTTTGAATCTTACTCCGTTGCGACAGCTAATTGCTGAACAGTTTGAGTTATTGGAAATCTGTGCGTTGCCGGAGAATGTTTTTTACACCGCCCGACACAAGCCCGCTGTCATATTGGGCCGTAAAGTAGTTGACGCGGAGAAACTGTGTGTTTCGAAGAAAAGAACACGTTTTAAGCGAATTCAAAAGTGGGACCTAAAGGAATTCGAGGATCGATATTATGCGCCGACAGTAGTAGAGGTACCCCAGTCTAGGTTGGATGCTCCGCCAACGTACGACTTCCGCGTGCAAATGTTAGAGGATGTCTGGAGACACTGCCAGCATTTTTCCTTTCTAGCAAAAGTAGCTCATGTTGGGAGGGGTTTAGAATACAAAAAAAGCAAGGATCTACCGCCGGACGGTCACACTATAGATACTCATAGATTCCCTGGAGCTGTTCGCGGATATGACAAGTTTGCCAGGGATATTAAGCTCACAGAAACTCCTGAGCTATTTTGGATGAGTCTATCTCCCGAAGTAATTAGTCGGCCTCGATGGGGAACGAAAACTGGAACTCCACAAATTTTGCTTAATTCTCTTCGTGTTGGTGACGGTCCCTGGCGACTCAAGGCATTGATTGATAACAGAGGCCATCCGGTAACAACCCGTTTCATTGTAGTTCGACCCAAGACAAAAGAGTGGTCGCTCAACGTCCTGTGGGCCATACTAAATTCTCCGTTAGCTAACGCTTACGCTTACTGCAAAAGTTTGGAACGTAATAATCTCACAGGAATGGTACGTCATATTCCTCTTCCAGATTATGCCGGTAACTCTTTTGACCGTTTGGACAAACTCGTGCAAGACTACTTTCTTCTTTCCCCGTCGCAAGAAGTCTTGCGGTCAGATGTAGGAAATGAAAAAGCAGAGAAGGCCATGCTTGCCATAGACGCAGAGGTGATGCGTCTATATGATTTGCCTCCCAGGTTGGAACGAGAGCTACTGGACTTGTTTGATGGATGGGAGCGAAAGGGGGTAGACTTCAAGTTTACTGGATACTTTCCAAAAGACTTTGAATCCTGGATTCCATTGCATGAGTACCTATCTGAGGAGTTCCAAAGGTCAACTGTCTCCTTTGTCAGTAAATGGGTCGAAGAAGTCCGATCGCCCGAGATAATTAAGGCACTTGAAAGAGCCATGGAGACGTTCAAAGAAGACTAATATGCGAGTTTTCTTGTTCGATACCAATATCTGGGGGTACTGGTTTGATGCCGACAGGTATCCAGACGAGCATCGCAATATCCAGAAGCATCTAAATGAATTACCAGCAAACGCTCGAATAGGAATATCCGTAATAACCTGGGGCGAGATCGCTGTAGGACTTAATGGCAGCAGCCCAGAAGAATCTTCTGTTCAGGTCAGACACTTGCAGTTTTTGACGGGCCAGAAGCCATTGATTGAGGACATCAGCACACACACCGCTGAAGAGTACGGGAGGCTTAGGGGCCGCTTACGAGACAATGTCCTGAAGCGGAAGAAGAGCTTGAGGGCGGAAGAGCTTGTTGACCGATTTACTTGGCTGGAACTTGGGAGTCTTGAAAATGACCTGTGGATAGCAGCTCAAGCCATTGCAAAGAACCTGACGTTAGTTACGAATGACGAGTTGAAAGAGATCCACGAAGCTGCAGGAGAAGATCTCCACACGGAGAATTGGGCAGCAGAGCTTGGAAAAAAATAATGAGAAGAGGAAGCAGAAACGGCACACTGTTTCCGTCCGCGTAATGATGCACCATCTGGTCAGCGAGTTAGTCAAATACGCATGTAATCAAAAGCCAGAGTCGAAAACTGACAACCGGGAATTGAAAATTTGGTTCAGGCCGATTTGTGGTCTAAGAAGCCTTCGAGCTTGCGGGCGCGGACGGGGTGCTGCAACTTCCGTATCGCTTTGGCCTCGACCTGCCGAACACGCTCACGAGTAACTTTGAAGATTCTGCCAACTTCCTCCAGCGTATAGGTGTAGCCATCGCCGATGCCATACCGCAGCTTGATAATCTCCCGCTCGCGGTACGAAAGCGTTTTTAAGACCAAATCAATTCTTTCCTTGAGCATCTCCTGCGTAGCTGAGGCGACGGGCGAATCGACCTGGTCGTCTTCGATAAAATCGCCGAAATAGCTGTCCTCGCTTTCGCCGATGGGCCGATCAAGACTGATCGGATGCTTGGATATATTGAGCACCCTGCGGGTTTCCTCCACGGTCATTTCAGCTTCGGTGGCAATTTCTTCGACGGTAGCCTCTCTGCCCAGCTCCTGATGCAAGATTTTGCCGGCGGCTCGCAGTCGGCTCATCGTCTCTATCATGTGGACGGGAATGCGAATAGTCCGCGCATGGTCGGCGATGGCACGTGTAATCGCCTGACGAATCCACCAGGTTGCGTAGGTGCTGAATTTGTAGCCCCTGAGGTACTCATATTTATCCACCGCCCGCATCAGGCCGGTATTGCCCTCCTGAATCAGGTCCAAAAAGCTCAGGCCTCGGTTGCGATATTTCTTGGCGATAGAGACAACCAGCCGGAGATTCGCGCTGGACAGGGCTCGCTTTGCGTTCTCGTATTGACCAAAGACTCTATCAATCGCCCGCAGTCTTTTTTCGAACAGTTTAGGGGTCTCCAGCACCAGTTCCTGCAGGCCTGTCAGTTCTTGCTTGACGGCTTCGATATCTTCGGCGGTCATCAGGTTGTTGACGCCGGCCTCGATGGTCTCCTCCAGTTGCCGCATCTTCTGGCAGATGCCGTGCAGCTTATTTCGCATCGCCTGGATTCTGCTGGTGCGCAAGCTAAGCTCTTCGAGCAGCGTCGCGATTTTTCGCCGGTTTCGATGTATTCGCTTCAGGTACGACTTTTGAGCGGAGGTGTCCTGGGTCTCGAGTGATTTCTTGAAGATGCCCTGGTTGATTTTGAGCAGCTTGTTTACGGTCGTGATGTTCTCGGGCAGTCGCTTCCTGATTACATTTTTTGTAAGGTTCTGTACGGTCCCGGTCTTGACCGTTCGGTCGAACGACATGGTGCCGTCGTGCACTTGCTGCAGCAGATCGATCGCGTTTCGGGCGCAGTAGTCACATTGCAGCATCTTCCTGCGATAGGCCATCCGACTTATTTCGATTTTTCTAGCCAGCGATATTTCGTCTTCTCTGGTCAGCAGCGGAATCTTGCCCATCTGAGTCAGATACATGCGGATAGGATCGTCGATGCGGCGTGAAATCTCGCCTTCGATCAGCTCTTTTTCGAGCAGCTCATCTTCCCCGATTTGCTCTTCGGTGGCTGTTTCTTCCTCTTCTAAAGGTTGTTCAGGAGCTTCAAACTCTTCTTCTGCCTTACCCAGCTCCGCAGATTCCACATCCTCTTTGTCGAGTAGGCTAATCCCCATTTCATCTAACGTTGCCAGCAGCCCATCCAGGCGTCCGGGACTGATGGCCTCATCAGGCAGCTCCTTGTTCATCTCCTCGTATGTAAGGAATCCTTTTTTCTCGCCCTTCTCAATGAGGCTCTTTATCCGTTCTTCAGCGCTGCCAGCCCCCGCCCCGGCCGAGCTGTCGTTGGGCTTGGCCTGTTCAGGAGCATTTACCTTGTCCGTGCTTATATCCTTTGCCACTACCGGCACCTCTTTAGTCTGTTGAGCAAACGTACTTGCAGCCCCTTGGTATGAGGGGGCTTACGCTATTTTACGGTTATTATCGGCAATTGTTCGCTACACCATTCCCACGTTGTCACCGTGTTGGTTGCCCTTACTTTTATCAACGCACCGCAGAAAGCCGGTTCCATCCTGGGCTGCTTTTAGCCGGCCCTTTTCTTTTTGAGCCTCGTATCGCTCCAGCACCTCCAGAGCCCCGGAAAGCCGGCGCTCAAAATTGCCCTTTTGCTCGCCCGCCTGCGCAAGCTCCGCGATACACCTGCTCAGTTCGACCGATTCGGCTTTTGCCAAAACCGTTTTCAGCGGGGCGCCAATACCGGCGCTAATCGCCTCGAACAGCATCTGTGCCGTTTGCCTCAATATCGGTACATCGAAAGTCTCGACTGTAGTTTTTTGCTTTACAGCCTCAAACAGCCTCGGCTCATTGAGCAAAACCTCAAGCACCTCGCGCTGAGCTACAGCAAAAAGCCCCTGGCCGTAATCTGTGGCCGGCTCTTTCGCTTTGTTCTGATTGTTTCGTTCCGCCTTTGCCAACCGGCCGATTCGTTTGCACAGCTCCGTGTTAATCTCCTTGCCGTCAAGGCCGATAATCTTTGACAGCCGATTCAATATTAAGCCTCTATCCAAAGGCGGCGTGTAACCCGCCCACAAGCTCGTTGCGATGGTCTGCAGGAATTCGTCCGTTGCTGTTTTTCTGCCGGCCAGAGTATCGTCGCTGCCGAAGCTCGCCAGCAGCCGGTTCCATTTGAACTGCAAAACGTCGACCGCGTCGGCCGCCAGCTGCTGGAAGGCTTCCTTTCCGGCAGCCAAAAGAAAGTCACACGGGTCCTTTCCCTGCGGCACCGAGGCCAGCTTGATATCTATCCGCTGCGACAGGCAGACTTCCAATGCCCTGTTGGCCGCTTCGATGCCCGCCGTGTCACTGTCGAAGATCAGAATTACTTTTTTCGCGTATCGGCGTAAGATTCGCCCGTGTCCATCGGTGAAACTGGTTCCTAAAGCAGCAACGACATTGCTGCATCCGGACTGGTGGGCCATTATGCAGTCGGTGTAACCTTCGACCACAACGGCCGCGCCCGTCGATACAATCTCGTGCCGGGCCTGCTCCAGGCCGTAAAGGCAATTGCTCTTGTCAAATAGAGGCGTGGCCGGCGAGTTTATGTACTTTGCGCCTGTCCCATCCAGAGTCCGACCGCCGAAGCCGATCACCCTGCCCGTGACATCGGTAATCGTGAACATCAGGCGATTAACAAATTTATCCTGATTCTGCGCGGTGACTAAACCGGCTTGTTCCAGCAGTTTGGGGGGGATATTCCTGGCCTTTGCGGCTCTCGATAAGGCGTCTTGCGAATCAACCGCCAGGCCTATCTGCCATTTTGCGGCACTTTCGGTGGTTATCCGCCTTTGAGCGATGTAATCGCGGGCGTATTTACCCTTGTTTTGGTCGGCCAGATTCTGCTGGAAGTATTTAGCCGCCCAGGCATTGACTCTAGCCAACTCGTTCGGGTCAATGTCCGTTGACTGCTGGCTGGCGCCTTTGACAGATTTGGCAGGCTTTAGTTTTATGCCCGCGCGGTCGGCTAATCGTTGCACGGCCTGCGGGAAGGTGAGATTCTCCCGCGTCTGGACGAAGGTAAAGATTCCGCCGCCCGCCCCGCAGGCAAAACACTTGTATATCTGCTTGGCGGGATTGACATTCAGGCTCGGACGATGGTCATCGTGGAATGGGCACAGCCCGACCATCTCCCTGCCTTTTCTTGTCAGGCTGACGTGCTCGCCGATTATGTCAACGATGTCGTTCGCCTGCTGAACCTGGTTTATTATTGCCTGGTCGAATGCTCCGGATATTGCCACTTGTCCTTTGGCCCTCTTTTCGCATCCAGCGTTTGGATTTCTCTCCCGCCCCTAATATTTCTACCGCGTAATACCGCTCCGAGTTCGTTTTGACCCACCTCTATCCGCGGGCTGCTAACGATGTTACTAAATAAATATAGCCGAAGAACGGCAAAAGTCAAGTCGCCGCGGAAAATCACCGCTTTGGCCTTGCTAAAGGGGATTCATAATATTTTGGACACCTGGTCAAATAAGACAGAAGCTCGCGATACGGTGTACAAGAGCACACGTCATAAGTGCACGAGCGACCCGCGCGCCAGCGCCGTCAAATGAGGGCCGGCAGAACACAGAAGACAGGAGTCAGAATACAGAAAAAGGATTTTTCGATTCCCGATACTGGACTCTCGATTGCCTGACCTGTCATTCCTGAAAAAGCAGGAATCCAGATCCTTCCCGCGAGTATACGATACCCTGGATCGGCAGATTCTAACTACAATTGGTNNTAGAATGCGCGGGTCAGGACGCGCCATCCGTTGGTCGCAGCTCATCATCGACTATCGCGCCTCCTGAGGGTAGGCCGGCAGTATTCATGACGGCCTCGACCTGCTCACGCGAGACACCCGCCACCGTAGCGTAATCGAGGGCCAATCCGTGCACAGTCTGGAATGTGATCGTGTTTGTGCCCTCGTTCTTTGCCTCGTGAAGTCGAATGACCAGCCGGGCCAGTTCGTACAGATCATTCACGCACAGAAACTGAACGCCCTTGAGCGAACTCAGAGGTATCCTGCCGTGGTACATGGTAATCTCTTGCGCGTGCCAACTATTCTTTATCTGGTTTCCGCATAAAAATCAATTATTAGCGACACTCACCTTTTTTGTCCCCTGTCCCCAGCCGTTAACCCGTGGCTGCTGCTATTATTTTTTCACATCGGGGGACGTGCGACGAAGCACAGACCCTTTTTTTGTTTTGTTGCGTCGGTTTTCCAGCCATTGGATTACGATGGTCGGAACCTCCACGAAGCCGATACCGAGAAACAGCAAAGTGGCCATCCATTTGAAGACATCCCTTGAACGAATCTGATCAAGCCCAAGTTGGAGACTTGCAATAGTTTCAATGCCTCCGTCTCCGTCGGACATGTCGAAAGTCACTGGGAGGAGCATAAGTGCCGATTTGCCTTTGTACTCTATCTTCGTTACAGGAAATGGCTTGAACTCCTCAAGCCGGATAATGCCAAAATCTCTTGACGGATTAGCCGCTCTAAGCCGTGCCATGACGATATCACTAAGCTCGTCGAAACCTTTGTCACCGGGCCTTAGGGACTTATCGACTTCGAGCTTTCTCAATCCTTCCATGCCTGGCAAATATCTTGGACTTACTATCCTCAACACCCACACAACCTGGTCTGCTTGAGATATATAGAAACCAGCGACCGCAATCAAAACACCTACAACCTTGAGAACCATTTCAACCTTCTTCATGCTTAATGACCCTGCACCGTTTTATTTGACACTGACATAACCAACCAAAGCGAAACAAACCATGTAGTCACGTAAGGTATGCTCTGCATACCACAGTTATTACGGCCAGTCATCGTTTTCTGTGCACTGTCCATAGCCATTAGTTTGCAGCTGTGTCTACTTGTGCAATACTCGGCCAGACTGTACCCCCTGGCGGTTCCGCGACACATTCTGGCCGTTGCCAGAGAGGCAACGGCTAAACATAGAAAACAAAGGATATTATTGTCGGGATTGTCGGAAAAAGCAAGAAAAAAACCACAGATTGCACAGATTTCACGGATTGGGTGGATGGGCAAATGCATACGTGCGTAAATGCAGCACAGCCGCAGTGCACAAGGCCGTAAGAGCATAAGCCGTAGCCGGACATGGATTCCACTCGATGGCCAGATCCTTCAACTCGGCTTCGCTGCGTTCAGGATGACAAAGGGCCTCGTCGCTTGCGACCCGCGGCCCGCCAGGGCGAACCCACGGCATACCCTACCTCTCATCCGCACAACGACTTTGGTCAATTCATCGGGTTTCTTGTTTAACTGGCCAGCTATGGCTTTACGGACAATAGCAGCATTATCAATCTTTTCTTTAGTCGCAGACGAAGGCGGCGAAGGCTTGACCCCGATCGACTCGGACCTGACCTCGAAGAAATCGAATGATGCGTCGATCTCCGGAGCGCTGCTGTTGGAGCCGTTCTTAGCCACCAGACCGATCCACTTTGGGCTCCCATCGCCCCACGGCAGCTCGCCGTGGGACAGGTATGATTCACCATCCGCGCTGCTTGAGTATTCGTAACGATCACCGCGTTTGGTAATGCGAAGCCACAGCCGCTCCGCCCTGGGGATGCCGTTTACAAAGACGTGTGGAGCCACGCTCCCTTGTGTTTCTCGGATCAGCACAAAGTCGCGCCGGTCTGAGGTCTGACGGGACTCGTCTACCCACTTGATATAGTTATCCGGGTCATTGAAACAGACCAAACCGGCCTGTTGATAATCCGCGCTAGGCTTGAAAGAAACTAGACATGTTGTGAGCTGAAAATTCTTTCCGTTGGCTAAGGGATTCTCGATCAAAAACACATTCTTGTAGCTCATATTTGACAACCGAAAGCCACCCTTCTGGGTTGTAATGGTCAGCGTGCCCGGCTTCTTAGTTAATGAGTAGTGCGATGGGTCGGCATTCAGTATCTGCCAATCGAGATTGAGCTTACCGTCAAAATCATCAAACGCCACTACACTTTCATTCTTTTTGGCACAGGCGCCGCAAATCACAAGCGCACAAACCGAGACGAAGGCCATTGGCCAGTTCTGCAAACGCTTGCTCTTGTCTTTCATGATAACCTCCTTAAAAAGCGATGTCCTTTCGGATCAGATTACGATTGACTATTGATTCGGCTCCGGAAATCAAAAAACCACAAACATAATAGCTATGGGGCGAACCCTTTCTTCTATTAACTGGGGTTTCCCATATACACGCTGGGGTACGCAACCAAGCCTTCCAAATTCAATGATAATATCAAAATATTCGAGACTATAGCAAGATTACAGAGTATCCTATTCGGTCGATGTCTTCTACTCGCAGCCGAATCGGGGCGAAAACTCAAGTTTAGCGTCTGGGGACGCTACAACAGCAATTCGGAAGCTGTTATAAGCCAACCTAAGCCTTGCATAAATGGTTTTGTCCAAAGATGTTAAGTCGTATTTGCTCTGTAAAGTTACTACAGTCTCAAATATTCTCTACATTACAAGAGTCTCAAGCCATTTTGCGCCTGTTTTCTTGCTAAAGCGATCACGCAACCTTTTTTCTGTAAATTCTGTTTTGCTCTGAGGCGGACGGTTCGTTCTCAACATTCATGTTCAGACCACGTTTTGCTGTCTGCCATTCCTCGTTTGTCTCCATCAATACACATCTAACGGTCTGGCTTAGCGGCGCCGCGTATGCGGCGTCTGACTCCAGCCGGTGGTCTCTATTCGTATTGCATATATGGTCGTTCGGATATCGTATCGCGTCACGCCTATCGCATTCGGATTCCGCGACAAATTCTGACCGTTGGCAGAGCGGCAACGGCTAAACATTGAAAACAAAGGATACTATGCTCGGAATTGTCGGAAAAAGCAAGAAAAAAACCACAGATTGCACAGATTTCACCGATCGGGTGGATGGGCAAATGCATACGTGCGTAAATGCAGCACAGCCGCAGTGCACAAGGCCGTAAGAGCATAAGCCGTAGCCGGACATGGATTCCACTCGATGGCCAGATCCTTCAACTCCGCTTCGCTGCGTTCAGGATGACAAAGGGCCTGGTCGCTTGCGACCCGCGGCCCGGCAGCGCGAACCCACGGCATACCCTACCTCTTGACAGGCACGGAGTCGCCGGATATGTTGACAAAATAAAGCAAGTATTTATAGATAGGAGGCGAATATGAAACCGGATGAAAAATGCGGAAATTGCAAATACTTTGTACGAGCAAGTAAGGATAAAAACACCGGCGAATGCCACAGACACGCACCTCGGCCAAACCCTCGTCCGAAGATGCAAATAGAGGGCAAAGATCTCTGGGCAGACACGCAGTGGCCGAAGGTCGCTGCAAATACCTGGTGCGGTGACTTTGAGCAAAAATGAGCCCAAGCCTGCCAATAGCAATGTAGGTTGTGCTCCGCATAGCGAATCATTGTGCTCAGCGAAATCCTATCGGTGCCATAGTCTATTTTGGACATCGCACCTACGCGACTGCCGTACCTTGACACTGGTACCGGCCGCACTATAATGGAGACGACGATTTCAGAATGGGTGAAACATACACCGTATAATATTATTGCTGATAGGGCAGCATGGCGGAGAGATGTCTAAGTGTTCTCGGATCAAACGGTTCGCAGGGGGGGCTAAATGCGGCTGATCGGCCATCTCCAAGACGAGACGCAAGCCAAGCGTTTTAGTGACTTCCTCTATGCCGAGGGTATCGAGAATCAGGTGCAGCAGGTCTCTGGCGTTCGTTGGGAGATCTGGGTCCTTGACGAAGGTCATATCGACACCGCTGAATCTCTATTCAGTCAATTTAGGCAACGTCCCGATGATCCGGTCTTCATAAAGGCAGCACACGCTGCGACCGAGAAGAAGGACCGCGATCAGAAGGAGCAGGTCGCCAAGCGACCCCGCCTTATAGACGGCCGTACCATCTTTTACAAACCGCCCGTCCCACTTGGTGTGTTATCCATCACTCTGATCGCTATCAGTGTTAGTGTGACGCTTCTCACAAATCTGGGTCATAATGATCGCCTTATCCAGCCCTTGTCAATCACCCAGTACTGGCACGAGGCCGATTATGCCGTCTGGGATTCAGGCTTGCCGGAGGTCCGTCACGGTCAGGTGTGGCGGCTCTTTACACCCATGTTCCTACACTTCGGGGTCCTGCACCTGCTATTCAACATGCTCTGGCTTAGGGACCTGGGCAGCATGATCGAGGCACACAAGGGCTCCTGGATGCTGCTTATATTGGTACTCGTCATTGCCGCTGTATCCAATGTCGCTCAATATCTGGTCAGCGGCCCCACATTCGGAGGCATGTCCGGTGTTGTGTACGGCCTACTTGGATATATCTGGATGCAGGGCAGGTTCAACCGCGCCTCCAACCTATCTCTGCAGAAGCAGACGGTTACGCTGATGATCGTTTGGTTCTTTGTGTGTCTGTCAGGCTTAATGGGGCCCATAGCAAATACGGCCCATGCTGTTGGTGCGGGTCTGGGTATCGCCTGGGGATACGTTGCAGCGCGCCTGTCCACGATGATGCGGCGTCGCTGACCTGAGTGCGGCATGGACATACTCTGCCCATCCCAGTGCCTGCTGAAGCATAAGATCCCTGCACATTCGCCTCGCGTGGTTTGTCGGGAGGCCGAATCTGGATTATCCAAAGTCATGTAGTAGTAGATGTAGGGTATGCTATGGGTTCCCGCCCCCTGCTTCCGCAGGGGCAAGCTTGTCCCCGCGCAGGCGGGGAGCGGGGTCCCTGTGCATACCAAAATATCTCGCGCAGAGTTTTAAGGGCTTTGGTTACGTGTTTTGGTCTTTCTTAAAAAACTCCTTAGTCAAGCCAAAGACGACCGGGCCTAAGAGTAGTAGGGCGATCAAGTTGGGTATGGCCATTAGTCCATTTAATGTGTCGGCAAGGGTCCAGACGGCCTCCAGCTTACCTAACGAGCCGAGCATAATCGGCACAAGCCACAGAAGCCTGTAAACCCCCCTTGCCCTTGGACCAAAAAGATAAGCCGAGCAGGTCTCGCCATAAAACCCCCACGCAAGTATGGTATCATAAGCAGTCAGCACCATACATAGAACAACAATAGAAAAGCCAACCTTCGTGCCAAATACCGTCTCGAACGCCGACATGGTGAGCACTGAGCCGGTAGAGCCGGAATTCCATACGCCTGTAATCAAGATAGCCAAAGCGGTGGCGGAACAGATGATAATTGTATCGATAAATACCTCAAATATGCCCCACAGCCCTTGTCGTACCGGATGGTCCGTCTGGGCGGTAGCGTGAGCGATCGAGGCTGAGCCCAATCCGGCTTCATTACTAAATACGCCTCTGGCAATACCCCAGCGAATCGCCGTTCTGACGCCGGCGCCTGCAAAGCCGCCGGTCGCAGCGAGCGGTGTAAACGCCGACCGAAAAATTAAAATTAGAGTCTCAGGCAATCTATAAATATTCAGAAATATGATGATAAGCGCGGCAAAAAAATAGATGATACACATAAAGGGCACACAAACCATAGCCACATTGGCGATGCGTTTTATTCCGCCAACGGTAACCAAACCAACCGCCAGGATAAGGAGTATTCCGGTCAAAAACCTCGGGATATTGAATTCCGCCAATCCTATGGCCACGGAGTTGGCCTGGGCCATATTGCCGGCACCAAATGCTGCTAATCCGCCTGAAACCGCGAACATCACAGCGAGAAACTTGAAGTTTTTGCCCAGTCCGCGTTCGATATACATCATCGGTCCGCCAACCATCGGGCCCTCGCCCTGGCGTGTGCGATATGCTACTCCTAAGACCACCTCGGCGAATTTTGTCGCCATCCCGAGCAATCCCGACACCCACATCCAGAATATTGCCCCCGGCCCTCCCAAGGCGATAGCGGTAGCGACGCCAGCTATATTTCCGACGCCGACCGTGCCGGCCAGGGCCGTACTCAATGCGGCAAATGGACTGATGTCACCTTCCGCACCCTTTCTTTTTTTCCTGGCAAGGGTCTCTTTGAGCATCGCTGAGAACCTGCGGAATTGAACAAGGCCCGTGCCCAGCGTCAGATAGATTCCTATGCCCACGATAGCAATGATCATCGGCGGGCCCCAGATCAAGTTGTCGTTCAACCACGAATTGATTTCAAACATTCGGTTCAATGCGGTTACCTCACATTCTAATCATGTCCCATACCTAATCATTCTGCCGTCCAATAGAGTCTGGCAACGAGCCCGTGCAGCGGCATTGTTATGGTCGGGATTATCAGGAAAGGCAAGGAAAAAGTACAGAAGAACATAAGGGCATAGGCCTTGTATGGTGTGCACGGCATACCCTACGTTGTTAAGGCAAAAAAATCTTTGCTGGTAGCGGTGATCGCCTCGGCGAAATCTTCTAAGTCCATCTGCTTTAGCTCGGCTAAGAACCTGGCGGTGTGTATCATAAGGGCAGGCTCATTTACCTTCTGCCTTCGCATCGGCTCAGGCGACATATAGGGCGAGTCTGTCTCCAGCATCAATCTATCCAGCGGCACAATCCTGGCGGCCTCCTGCTTTATACGGGCGTTCTTGAATGTCACTACCCCGGTATAAGAAATATAAAAGGCTTTGTCCAGAACGACCTTTGCCTGCTCAGGCGAGCCGCTAAAACAATGAAAAACGACTTTCTTAACAGTGCTTCGGTGCTCCTCCAGGATTTGCATAGTTTCATCGAAGGCCTCTCTGCAATGGATAATAACCGGCAGACTCAATTCAGCGGCAATTTTTAGGTGCTCGGCGAAAACCTCTTTTTGCTGCTGACGCGGCGAGAAATCGTAATGATAGTCCAGCCCTGTTTCGCCGATCGCAACGACCTTTTTGTGCTGCGCCATCTTTTTCAGTTCGGCGAGCGTCTGAGCGGTTACAGTTTTGGCATCGTGCGGATGGATGCCGATGGCAGCGTACATATTCTCGAACCGCTCCGCAAATTCTATAGCCTTTCGGTTTTCCTGCGGGTCGGTGCCGACCGTTATCCACTCGGTGACACCCGCAGCTCTGCTGCGGGCGATGACGCCGTCAATATCCCGCGTCAACTCGTCAAACGTCAAGTGACAATGTGTATCAATTAGTTCCATCAGCGACCTTGCAAGTGCAATCGATGCTCAGGTTTTCTATCGTTTCTCCAGCTTTTAAACATATCGTTGGTGACTCTTTAGTTTTGTAGTCGCCTACTTCTGGCACGTAAAACTGATCAGTAGGCTTGGAAAAAGGTTTGGTTTTGTCCAAGACCGCCTTTACCCAATACCGACCTGGTGTGACCCCTGTAATACCGAATGGGAAGTTTTGAGTATGTTCCAGGTCGAAATTTCTAAAACTATAATCACTGAAAGCAGCAACCAGACGATGCACAGGACGCTCCATGTACCATCGGTCCTTTGGCACCGTACTGGGGATAAGATAAATCCACAATGTTGCTTTATTTGGGTCATCCGTTTTTGGCAATGTGACTTCCCCTTCAAGCCCGCCTAGGTAGTAAAGCGGCTGCCTTGAGCAAGCACGTTCATCCGTAGGCCTTCTGTCCCAGCTCGCGAATAAACGTTCTGCCAACAAACGTCTCGCCGAAGAGCAATAATACCGCTCTAAATGATAGACTGGCCCGCCGTCTGTCGATGGTGGCCGCACTGTACGCGAATGTGTACCCCGTACACTAAATTGTTCATCCAAAAGGAGTTTTTCAATCAGGGGGCGGTCGTCGAGCTTTTTCAATTTGGCAAGAAACTCATAACCAGTGTCACCAGGGTATGGTTTCTCAATCTCTTTGATTGACCACAAACGCGCTTTGTTGTTCCATTTCTCTATCATCTCATCGTTGACGGTCACTTCTGCCCCGTTGGCTGGATTCCATGCTATCCATCGGTCAAACAAATGTAGCCACACACAAAAATATAAGTCGCCGCCATAAGCATCAAAAAACTTAATACTGTTCCTGTCCCACCAGCGTGATGAGACCGTGTGTGGTATCAACTGATAAACCAACAGCTTCTCGCTGATAACCTGGCGCAGACGAAGCAATTCCTCCTTGTCCAAATTGCGGGTATCCTTGAGCAAACGCTGCATCTCCTCTATTTCCGACTTACTGATAGGCTCGGGCAAATTAAGAATCTCCTCCAAGGAATAGTTTTTTATCCGCCCATCTTTGCCATAAAAAGCAACAACGTAGTCGCCATACCCAGCGCGCCCGTGCTCGTTAACGGTTACGACATATCTGCCGTCATTTGACGCATAAACTTCGACCGGGGCTTTCTCATTGCCCAGCTTGCATTGCCACACGGGTACTCTCTGTGCGTTTTTGATTTCAAATACTTCAAGGAGGGGCTCATCTTTTTGAAGGTATTTGGGCGGTGTTACGTGGGCCGCAAACTGCTGATTCTCTGAAAAGTAGTCTTTCTCTGTTGGCCATGGCCAACTATCCGCATAAGTGACTGTAACCAACGTAATAACCACAAGTAGAAGAACAAGCATCTTTTTCATTGCGTAAACCTTTCAAAACCGGGCCTTAGGAATTCCTACCCTACCATTATTATAGACGCGAAAAACCGGTAAAAAGTTTACGGGATTTTCTCGCCATAAGGTTTAGCCGTCGCCGGCACGGCCACGGGCAAGCCGCGAGCAAAATCCGCTTAATGCCTTGTCAGAATAATTCTTTTATTAAGTCCTTTTTGTCTATTTTCAAATGATTGGCGATGTCGCTTAAAATACCGCTCAATGTTCCTATTTTAAGACACTTATGCGCTGGGATTGTAATGTGGTGTTCAGCTTGCTGGGCGGTCTCATATTCCCATTACTTCATCCTTAACTATATGAAGACGTACAATATGAGGAAGCGTTGCATCATCAAAATGGCATTTTACCGCGTCTCTGATATTCTCTTTCAGCTCGTCTAAGGTTTCTTCTGTATAAATAGAGTAACCGAGAGCCTTAGCGGTGTAGCCGCCTTCATCAGAATTTTCGATAACAAATATGATTTCACTCACTGGTTCTCACCTCAGCTGTGAGTTTAACATATCAGAGTATTTGTTTCAAGCGCTTTTATTTCTTTATATGGAATGACCGGCTCGGACCCGATGTTTTTCATAAAACATTCTAAAAACTAATTATGCCACAAAAGCATTTTGGTAATGTCTTATCTGGGGCCGGCCGACCTGGCCCAGCACGACGGTCACGACGTCAAAGCGAAGGGGACGGTCCTCTATCTTGTGAGCGGCAAGAAAATAACGGGCGGCCCGCATTAGTTTTGCTCTCTTGGGCTGTGTTATGGTCTCTTCGGGCGGGCCAAAACTTTCATCCGCTTTGGTTCTTACCTCGACAAAAACGATTGCCCCATCGCCATCGACCATGATCAGGTCGATCTCGCCGGTCTTGCAGGAAAAGTTGCGGGCGAGCGTTTTGAGGCCTTTGCTCTTGAGAAACTTCTCTCCTTGTTTTTCGCCCCATCGGCCGAGCCGTTTGCGGTCCGCCAACAATTTGCGCCGGTTAAGCAGCATAGCCCATTACTGATAAATCCGAATTTCGAATATCGCCTTGTGTCTTATGTTAATTGAAC
>JAFNGF010000098.1 GCA_017885385.1 Planctomycetota bacterium | reverse complement strand
GGGCGCAGTGCCATTCTTTATTCGCGGCAGGATCTCGTCAAGCATGGTTGACGCTGCTTGAGCCGCTTTTTCATGTAGGGACCTGGCTGTGTCGTCGTCCGTGATTATGATTTTTTTCTGGCAGACGATGTCGCCGTCGTCCGGCTTAGCTGTCATGTAATGCAGTGTAACACCCGTCTCCTTCTCGCCGTTGACGAGCACCCAGTTAATCGGACACCGTCCTCGATATTTGGGCAGAAGCGAACCGTGCAGATTAAGGCATCCCGCCGGCGGAATGTCCAAGATGGGTTGTTTGATGAGGTTCCTGTAGTAGAAAGAGAAAATAATGTCCGGACCAAGCTCTTTGATCTTTTTTACCCACAAAGGATGGTTGATATCCTCTGGAGCGAAAACTGCAATGCCTCGCGATGCAGCCCGTTCCGCCACTGAATCAAACCAGACATTCTCCCGCGGGTCATCCTTGTGAGTAAAAACTGCCGCGATCTGGAAACCGTTTCGCAACAGGGCTTCGATACCGAGACAGCCGATATTGTGATACGCCAAGATGATTGATTTCATATCATAACCTCCAGACTCTTGGATTCCCGCGGCGCGGGGTCCCTATTTTCGATCTTCCGCACTGAGCTGCTTCTGCCAACAACTTGCTGTACAAAATAACGAGGGCGTCCCCTGACATCGTGGTAAATCCGCCCGATATACTCCCCGAGCAAGCCCATCGCGACAAACTGCGCACCTATGAAGATAAAGAGAATGGCAAACAGCGTGAAGACGCCTTGTGCTGCCCACGCGGCTCCATAAATCAATCTCATCACAAAAAGAAACACGCCAAATCCAATCCCCAAGAGTGATACGATAGCGCCCAGCACGCTCAACAGCCGCAGAGGAAAGGTCGTCATGCTGGTCAACAGATCAAACTGCAGATTGATTAGCTTCCATAGTCCGTACTTTGATTCGCCCCTGGAACGCTTCTGGTGGTGTACCTCAATTTCGGTTGTATTTCGAGCAAAACTGTTGGCAAGCACGGGGATGAATGTGCTTCTCTCCTGACAGGCCAGCATGGCATCCACTATGTGCCGGCGATAAGCGCGCAGCATACAACCATAATCATGCATTTTTACGCCCGTAGCCTTTTGAGCGGCCTTATTGACAATGAAGGAGGCGATCCTCCGAAAGAAGCTGTCGCACCTTGGCGTCCGAACGGTACCCACAACGTCAAATCCCTTTTCGATTGCATCGACCAGGTTGGGAATCTCTTCCGGCGGGTTCTGAAGGTCGGCATCGAGAGTCACCACAATGCCGCCTCTGGACTCTGCAAAGCCTGCCATAACCGCGGCGTGCTGACCGTAATTTCTGTTCAACAACACCCCCACGACCTTGCCGCCATACTTTCCCGTCGCCTCGGCGATGATTTCTCGAGAACGGTCCTTGCTGCCGTCATCTACCAGAATCAGCTCGTAAGGTCTTTGCATCGTGTCGCACGTTCTGACGCACCGGCCGATGAGCGCATCGAGGTTTTTCTCCTCGTTGAAGACCGGAATAACCAGTGACAGTAAGGCTAATTCGCCGTACGCTCGATTATCCAAGCCCGGTATTTCTTCTCGTTCTTTTCCCATGGATATATCTTCTCCTTTAAAGTTGCTCTGCCTACCATTTCAGCCGGAAGCACTTTGGCCAGCTCATCAAGATAGTTGTCGTGCGAAACGAAAACCTTCCTTTGGCAGTCTGAGTTGAGGAAAGCCCGCACAGAGTCCCTATCTTGCAGAAGCAGGACAGGGCCGGGCAAATCCAGATAAAAAAGCGTTTTGACTGGTATCTTGCGAAAGAAGGCAATCTCATCTGGTTTAAGCCCTGGAGTTTTCCTCCTCAATTCCATACTGAAGTTCTTCATGGAGTCATACTCACTAAACGCATTGTATTGCCAGCAAAAGAAACCTCCCATCATGATAACAGACATCGCTATAAGAGGAGCCAGTTCGCGCGACGCCCCCGTTACTTGAGCCACCAGAGCAGGCCGCCAACGACCCATAATAAAGCAGGCCATCGCCACAACGCCTAATAGTGGGGTTCCAAATACCAGTGCCTTCGGGGCAGTGAATTCCAAGCGATGTTTGAGCACGGGCCAAAAAACAGGGCTTAAAATCGCAACAGCCGTTACCGGCACAATCAGGCCCGTCTGGATATTCACAACCAGACGTCGCCATTTCTCTTCCTTGGCCAGAGCAAAACAAATTGCCGCCATGAGCGAGCAGAAAGGAAGTATCGGGAGAATATAATAGCTTCTTCTGGAACCGGATACGGTGAAGAACACGAAAATGAGTGCCGTAGCAAGAGTGAGCCATTTGCTTGGCCAGTCCAGTTTTTTCAGTGATGCAAAAGCCCCCCAGAGTGCCATAAGCAAGAGCGGTGTCCAAGGCAGAAACAGTCGTGGAAGATAGTAGAAATACACGTAAAATGGCTCTACATGGTCAAACGGGTGGAAGTAGCGCACAACATTTTCGTGGAAAACCATCCACAGGCCGCCAGCACGATACCCAGACCTGGTAATTTCAGAATAGGCAAATGGGGTAAAATACACAACTACGGCCAGTGCCAAGGCGGCAAAATGGGGCCAGGACAGGTAAGACTTCCACCGGCTTTGTCTAATCAGGTCTGGCAGCACAACAATGACAGGTACTACAATTGCAGCCAGTCCTTTGTTTTGGGCCCCTATAAAACAGATCAAGTAAAAGACCAGGTAACTGAAAAACCCTGGCTTATCTCGCCGCGACCAATACCAGGCGACAGCCAGGATTATGGCGGCCATGTTTGCCATGTCCGCTTCGCCCGTCCTGGCCCAGAAGAGGAACCCGTATGAACTCAGCAGAAACCAACCCGCCGTCCTGCCTATCTGCTGCGACCACAGCCTGCGGCCCAGACTAATTGTTGCCCCCAGCGCCAGCAAGCCGGCGATTGCGCTGGGCAGCCTTACTGCCCATTCATCCAGGCGACCTGTTACGGTCGCAACCAATGCAATGAGCCAGTAACCCAGAAGTGGCTTGTCGAAATAGGGTTCGCCATTGATGCAGGGATGGAAAAAGTCCCTTGTAAGGAGCATTTCCCTGGGAATCTCAGCCCAACGGTCTTCGGCACCCCATAGACCTCTTTGGCCCAGAGCCCACAACGACAACAACACAGCCGCTGACCAAAACACGATTGTTGGAATGTTGTCTCGTAGATTTTTCATGCTTATTTCTTCAAGACTTCCTTGATCGCGTTCACCACGTCGTCCACGTCTTCCGCGGTCATATCCGCAAATAAGGGAAGCGAGCATATCCGGTCAGAATTCCACTCGGTATTCGGCAGCATGCCGCGGCGGATGCCCATTGATTCTCGATAATATTTCTGCAGGTGGACAGCCCGAAAGTGAAGTCCTGTTCCAATATTCTTCTGTTTTAGCTCACTCATGAGCTGGTCACGGCTAAGGCCGGCCTTGTCCGTATCCAGGCGAATAATAAACAGATGCCAGGCATGTTTTATCGGATACGGAGGATCCGAAAGCGGGAGGATTTCATCGACCTCCGCCAGCCGCTCACGGTATCTCATGGCCAACCTGGTTCGCTGCCTGTTAAACTCGTCTACGCGCGCCAGCTGGCTTATGCCCAAAGCAGCCAATATGTCCGGCATGTTGTATTTGTAGCCCGGCTCAAGCACCTCGGCCTGGGGGGACCTGCCCTGAGTGTGGCGATCATAGGCATCTACCCCAAGACCATGAAATTTCAGCCGGCGAACTCGATCAAGCAGGTCCTGGTTGTCCGAACAAAACATGCCGCCTTCGCCGGTAGTGATGTTCTTGATGGGATGAAAGGAGAAAATCGACGTGCCGTTGCGCCCCACGTGCTCGCCCATATAGTGAGTACCCAGAGCATGGGCTGCATCTTCTATGAGGAAAATCCTGCGCTGGTGAGCCAACTGACGAATCGGACCGATATCTACCGGAGCACCAGCAAAATGCACAGGTATAATCAGTCGCGTCCGGAGGCTAACACATTCCTCTATCGTGCTGGGCGAAACCATTAACGTGTCTCTGTCAATATCAGCAAACACCGGTTTGGCACCGGCGAGGACTATCAAGTTCACCGTGGAAACCCATGTCATCGATGGCGTTATGACCTCATCCCCAACGCCGATGCCTAATGCCTTGAGCGCAAGATGCATTCCCGCGGTGGCCGAAGACAGTGTCACCGCACCAGGACAGCCGATGTAGTCGCAGAACTTCTGCTCAAACTCAGCAGCCTTCGGGCCGGTGGTAATCCATCCCGAGCGCAGAACTTCGCTGACCGCAGCAATATCGGCCTTTGTGATAGAGGGCTGTGAAAACGGCAGAAACTTACTTCTCATAATTGATTTCTTCCTTGCTCTGATCAATATAACCCCGCAATATATTGCGGGGTTATATTAAGGTGGATTCACATTGTGCGGGACGACCTCCCGGGCGATCGCCGAGCTACGAAGGGCCAGCAGTATTCGGTAAAGCGTCGGCGTGGCAACCAGCGATAGCAGGACCGAGATGCAAAGCGCACCCATGACCCCGATGGCCAACGGCTTGAGCATATCAGCGCCGGATCCGATGCCGTGCGCCAGCGGCAGCATGCCCAGCAGCGTGGTCGAAGACGTCATTAGCACCGGGCGCAGGCGGCGTCTGCCAGATCGCACCAACGCCTCCTCCACTGTTAGTCCCTGCGTAAGCAAATGATCGACCATATCAAGCACAAGGATACCATTCTTGGCGACGATTCCTACGCCGATGATCGCCCCCAAGAACGAGACAACATTGAGTGACGTTCCGGTGAGCAGCAGAGCCGCGACCGTGCCGAACAAGGCCAGAACCGCGCCGAATACGATGGAGACCGGCCCAGAGAAGTTGCGGAATTCGATAAGCAGCACTGTAAAAACAAGGATGACTGCCATCGCCAGCACAACCAACAGGTTGTGGAAGGATTTCTGCTGCTGCTCAAAAAGCCCTCCGAATTCAATTGTCCCAGGTGGAATGGATGCGTCCTTCTTCAATCGCTCACGAATCTCAGCCATGGCGCTGCCCAGGTCACGCTGTTCCAGCCGTGCTGTTACAGCCACATCCTGACGCATGTCTTCGCGACGCAACTCAAGCTGGCCCTGCTCTTCCACCACATCGGCCACTTGCGAAAGCTTGATCACACTCCCATCCGGTGTGTGGATCGGGAGGTTACACAGTGCGGAAATTGTCCCGGTCTGTGAGGCGTCAACCATGACGCGGATGTCGATCACACGGTCGCCCTCAAGAACGGATGAAGCCGTACGTCCGAGCATAGCCGTGTTAACTGCTTCAGCCACGTCGTAAGCCGACAGTCCGAAACGCCCGGCATCGACCGTCCTTAGGCGAAAGCTTACCGAGCTGCCGGTGTACATCAGGCCGTCCAAGGTGTCAACAACCCCCCTCACTGTTTGAATACTCTTCTCGACCTCAGGCGCCTTTTTTTTCAGAAACTCAATATCTGTCGAGAACAACTTAACTTCGATCGGGCTGGGCGCCCACATCAGGTCGCCGATCAGATCGGCCAAAATACCCGGAAACTCCCATTGAAGGCCGGGTACTGCGGCATTAAACCTCTGCCGAAGCTCGGAAATTACCTCTTCGGTCTTCCGCTCACGGTCGGGTTTGAGCTTGACCAGGAAGTCTCCCGTATGAGGTTCGGCAATAGCCAGAGCCAGGCGTGCGCCGGTACGCCTGGAGTAACTCTCAAGCTCAGGAATGGTACGCAGTATCTCCTCAGCCTGCTTGAGCTGACGGTCCGTCTCAGCTAAACTGGTTCCCGGTCGCCCCACGTAGTCAATAACAAAGCCACCCTCATCCATCGGTGGCAAAAACTCACTGGCTAAACGTGTGTATATCTGATACCCGGCCAGCAGCACCAATATGCACAAACCAATCGTAATCCAACTGTGTTTCAGAGCGATACGGATGCTGTTCTCGTAAAGACGAATGCAGGCGCGCAGCACAGGGCCGCCCATTTCACCCTCGGGCACAATACTGCTTTTACGTCGGCCCATAAGCCAGGCAGCCAGTGACGGCGTGAAGGTCACTGCCAGGACCAGCGAGGTTAAGCGCGAGACCGTCATGGTCATCGCCAGTGCCCGAAAAAATACACCCGTGATACCATCGAGAAAGGTGAGCGGAATAAACACCACTACCGGCGTCAGCGTCGAGGCCACCAAAGGTCGGAATATCCCGCTGATACCTTCCTGTACCGAGGCGATGCGTCCCAGACCGGAGGATAGTTTGGTGTGAATTGCCTCCACAACCACAATCGCATCGTCAATCACGACTCCAATGGCTGCGGCAATCCCGCCCAGCGTCATCAGATTGAAACTCATGCCGCCCACTTTCATTGCCAGCACGGTGATCAGCACCGTAACCGGAATGACCAGTGCAGCCACTAACGTTGAAGCCGAATTCTTCAGAAACACGTAAAGCACAATCACCGAAAGAATAAAACCGAAAATGATCGCTTCCCAAACACTCTTGACCGACTCGCGTACAATCAGTGACTGATCGTAGAAAAGTGCCAGTTTCATATCCGGCGGCAG